>CAXNNN010000206.1:0-6424 GCA_964203095.1 Verrucomicrobiaceae bacterium
ATCGTCGGTCCCTCGTCCTACGCCCAGGAGGCCCAGCGACTGATTCATGATCTGCGCGGTCTCGATCATCCCAACGGCTGGGATAACCAGCTCCATGATGAACTCGGCCTGATGGTCGTCTATGAGCGCATGTGGCGCTGGCCCAAGCATGAGCGCCGCAGTGGTCTCGATTGGGAGGTGCTGCCACGCTTCGGCGCGGCTGTCGGCAACGTGCAAACCTATGCCAATGCCGGTGCGGAACTGCGTGCAGGATTGAACCTGCCAGACGACTTCGGCACCGCTTCGATTGGCCCCGCCGCCACGACTTCCACACCCGTGGATGGAAGGCTGGGCGCGGATCGCTCTCGCTTCGACCTGGGGCTGTATGTGTTTGCCCGCGCGGACGGTCGCGCGGTCGGGCACAACATCTTCCTGGATGGCAACACCTTTGGCGACAGCCACTCTGTGGATCGAAACATGTTCGTGGCCGATCTCAGTGTTGGGGTCGCGATCAACTACAAAAACACCAAGCTCGCCTACGCCTTCGTCTACCGAACCAAAGAGTTCACCGACCAAGAAGAGGCCCAAGTCTTCGGCACCGTCTCCCTCAACTGGACCTTCTAACACTACCACCTGTCATCTCATGAAAACATCATCGCTCTTGGGCATCGCGCTCATCATCATCGGCGTCCTCATCTTTGCTTATCAAGGCTTCACCTACACCACGCAGGAGAAGGCAGTCGACCTGGGACCGATCCAGATCACAGCAGAGAAGACGCACGACGTGCCTCTGCCCCGCATCATCGGGGCCGCGTCAGTGGTGGGTGGCCTTGTGCTGCTTGTCCTCGGTTCCCGAAAAGGCTGATCACACCCGCAACTCACATCCCCATGAAAATCACGAACAATATCGGCACCTTCCTTCTCTGCTCTTACCTCATCCTCCTGGGCATCACCGGCATCTTCGCCATCAACCTGGGCGGGCTGACCATCCTGCTGCCAGCGCTAGCACTGTCCGCTGGCGTGCTACTGCTCATGGGCAAGTGATGACGGGCCTCCAGCCCTACTGCGCCTGCTTGCCATTCCCGAGCAGGTTCGCCCCCACCTGATTGTCGGTGCCGCCGATGATCTCCAGTGACACCGCCTTGGAGCGCAGCGCTTCATCGCGGTCGTCGCGAATGATGTTGTCCGACACCAAGCTGCGGGAAACCGTCTCCAACCGGAGGCCAACACCATCGCTGTCGAGGATCGTGTTGTTCGAAAGGTTCAGCCGTGAGCTGTCAGCGATGTCCACCGCCGCACGCTTGCGAGTGACTCCCGCAATGACATTACCCGTGAAGCTGCTGTCTTGCACCGCTTTCAAGACGATGCCGTTGTTCTCCGCGTTGTTGAAGCCATTGACGGCATAGCGCGGGTTGCGGTCGAAGTTGTTATCAGCGACGACGACATGGCTGCTGCGCTCAATGAGCAGATCGTGCTGGAAGCCTTCCCAGAAGGTGTTGCCCGTGATGGTGACACCGCGTGAGTCGGTAATGTGGACGTTGATCTGAATGTCGCTGAAGACATTGCCGGTGATGGTGACATTGCCTTCACGCGTGAACTTGCCGCCGGTGCGCCGCTCCAGTGCGGGGTCGTCGCCTGCGCCATTAATGCGGATGTTGGCGCAATCCGGGGCCTTGCTGCTGTGCTGAATGGTGCAGCCAGTGATGGCCACCTCGCCAATGCTACCGCCTGTCGAGTCAAGCCACACATTCGCAGTGGGCGGGGCGTCAGCCGCCATGTTGCTCTCGATGTCGCAGGTGCCGATGTGCAGGTTCCGCACATTGCCGCCGTGATTCACCACGCCACCGCCTGCACAGTAGCTGATGTGGGAGCCGGTGATGTTGCTCTGGTGCAGGTTGACGTTGTCATAGAAGACACCGATGCCGCTGTTCTTGTAGATGTGGCAGTTGCCGATGATGACGTTCCGATTCCGCACGCTGAGATGAATGCCGTGCCGACAATGCGTGATCGTGGTGCGGGTGATGGTGATCTGATGGGTGCCGGTAGCCTGTATGCCATCCGCCTCGGCGTGCTCGCCATAGATCTGCACGCCATCAACCATGGGCGAGAGTTGACGTTCCCACACATTCTCCTTCACCGACTCTGGATCGGCAGAGCCTTCGTGCGTGCCAATGAAATGCAGCGCAGGCCCCGCGCCCGCCATGATCAAACGCGCGGCTCCATGACCTTCGATGCTGGTGGGTCCCACCTTGTCCAGATCAATGGTCAGCGTTTGGCTGAGAAGGTAGCGGCCCTTGGGCAAATCGATACGACCCGCACCGCTGTCGATCAGCGCTTGCAGCGCGGCCGAGGCATCCGTCTTGCCATCAGCAACGGTGGTGAGGTCGATGGCGTAACCCAACGGAGAAAGCGAGAGCAGGAGCAGAGTGCGCAGGAGCATTCACAACCTACGCATTCGTTCCCCTCTGGTTTGCAAAGGAGCGCGGACACACTTGTCCGCAATCATCCAACTAGGCGGCGAAGACGCGAAGAATAAGACGAGCGCAGGTGGGAATGCCCACGCTCCCCTCGTCACTCCTTGGTTTCCTTGACGGCCTTCGCAGCCTTCTTCGCGGCGGGGGCTTTCTTCTCGCGTGGGGGGAACTCCCAGGCGAGCAGGCGCTTCTCGCCGGGCTTGCAGTTCAAGAAGGTCGAGAACGGACGCCCCTTCTTGGAGATCATGCCTTCGATGAGACCAGTCTTGCCTTCCGTGAAGAACTTGATGGCGTTCTCCAGCGTGATCTCCTTCTTGCACAGCTCCTTGGGCAGCTTGCCGTTGCAGGTCTTGGGCTCCTTGGCGGCAATGTTGCAGGTGTAGCCGGTCGGTGTGTCGTAGATCTGGCCTTTGCGCTTCTTCAGGGCGCACACAGGACAGGCGGCAATCGGTGTCGCGGTCTCGAAATCAAAAGGTGGACCAGAGTCGGGATCGTTCTCGCCCTGCGGGAAGACGAAGCCGGACTTGAGGTCATCTTTGATCTCGATGGAAGCGGTGAACTCCTCGCCCTTGCGGCTGCGGAAGCCTTCGATCGGACCGACGAACCGTTTCTCGATCAGCGTCTTGGCTTCTTCATCGGTGAAGGCACGTCCGGCCACGGTTTTGTAAACGCGCAGCTTGCAGCCCTTGCAGCCATAGAACTCATCGCTCTGCTTGAAGCTATGCATGCCGCAGAAGGGACAGGTCGCGTCGAAGTCTGGATACACGCGATCCTTCGCAGCCTTGGCATAGGCCTTGGTCTTCTCGACCACGGACGTCGCCATGGCGCGGATCTCCTTCATGAAGCTGGTGCGATCCAGCTTGTGCGCTTCCATTTGGCGCAGCTTGTATTCCCACTGGCCGGTCAACTCGGGCGAGCGGAGGGCATCAATGCCGAGATTGGTAATCTGCTCGATCAGTGACAAGCCTTTGCCCGTGACCACGAGGTCGCGCTGATTGCGCTCGATGTAGCTGTCGTAGATCAGGCCTTCGATGATCGCCGCGCGTGTGGCAGGCGTTCCCAGGCCACGCTCGCTCATGGCCTCGGCAGCTTCTTCGTCGTCCACCAACTTGCCAGCGCCTTCCATGCTGCTGAGCAGGGTGGCTTCGTTGAAGCGCGGTGGTGGCTTGGTGACTTCCTCGTGCAATTCGACATCCAGTGTGTCAGCGTGCTCCTTGCCATTGAAGGGCACGAGCAATTTGCCACTGCCTCCGCTTTCACCTTCGGCAGCGGCTTCTTCGGCAGCCTTCTTGCCATACACGGCCAGCCAACCGGCTTCCTTCAGCACCTTGCCGTCGGACTTGAAGCAATCCTCGCCAATGCGGGTGAAGCGTGTCGTCACCTCGAACTCCGCCGGCGGGAAGAACACCGCGATGAAGCGGCGCGTGACCATATCGAAGAGCTTTTGCTCGGCCTCGCCCATCTCCTTGGAAGGGATGACGCCGGTAGGGATGATAGCAAAGTGATCACTCACCTTGCTGCTGTCGAACACACGTCGATTCGGGCGCACCCAGTTGTTGCTCAGCGCCTTGCCCGCATGAGGGATCAGGTCCTGAGGCATCGCATCATGCTTGGAGGTCGGATGCTGCGCGAAGGTCTTCATCGTGCCGATCACGGTGCCCAGATAGTCATCAGGCAGGAATCGGGAATCGGTTCGCGGATACGTCAGCACCTTGAACTTCTCATACAACGCCTGGGCGATTTGCAGTGTGCGGCGGGCGCTGAAGCCAAAGCGGTTGCTGGCCTCACGTTGCAGGCTGGTCAGGTCATAGAGCAAGGGCACCGCCTGACGCGCAGGCTTCGTGACTTCAGTGATCGTGCCAAGCTTGCCAACGCAGCGAGCGACGATGGCTTCCGCCTGCGCCTTGTCCCAAATTCGCTCGGCTTTCTTGTGCTCGTCGTGCTCGTCTTTCTGATGCTGCTCATTGAGCCAGCGGCCATGGTAACGGCCGCTCTCAATGCCAAACAATCCATGCACTTCAAAATAGGTGCGTGGCACAAAGGCGGCGATGGCATTCTCGCGCTCGGCGAGGATGGCTAGCGTAGGGGTCTGCACACGGCCCACGGGGGTCAGGCGGAAGCCACCATGCTTGGAGTTTAGCGCGGTCAGGGCGCGGGTGCCATTGATGCCCACGATCCAGTCGCTCTCGCTGCGGCACTTCGCGGCATCGGCCAGCGGACGCATCTGCTCATCGGTGCGCAGCTTTCGGAAAGCTTCCAGGATAGCGTTGTTCGTCATCGACTGCATCCACATGCGTTGGATGGGCTTCTTGGTGCCGGTGGCGTCGATGATGTAACGGAAGATCAACTCCCCCTCACGGCCCGCATCGCACGCATTGATGATTTTATCGACATCCTTGCGCTTGATTAGGCGCTGCAAGACGCGGTAGCGCTCAGCGCTGCTTTCGATGGGCTGTAGCTCAAACTCGTCCGGGATGATCGGCAGGGTGGTGAAGCCCCAGCCAATTTTTTTGCCATTCACCTCAGGCATTTTTAACTCAAGCAGGTGACCGACAGCCGAGGAGATGACGTGTGTTTCGTTCTCGAAGTAGTCTTTCTCCTTGGCAAAAGCAGTCATGCCCGGTGCCTTTGCCAGTGCGCGGGCAAGGTCGGTGGCGACACTGGGTTTTTCAGCAATGATAAGGGCCTTGGCCATAGGGGGAGGGAGCGGAGACGATGAAAGATGAAGTGTCAAGGGGTTTGGCAGCTTGCCAGACAGCTCCATACTCGCGCGTATGTATTGTCTATGTTTACGCGAGCCACCCTTTTCTTGACGCTGTTCATTGCTCACCTACAGGCGGAGCGCCTGCCACGCGAGCAGCTTCTGAAGTATCGAGCCTCGGACGGCAGCATTGCAGAAGCCACCAACGCCACTGAATGGTCGATGCGCTGGGCGGAGATTCTCCGCGCGATGCAGCAAGTGATGGGGCCGAAGCCTGGCAATGATAAGCGCTGTGCGCTGGACATGAAGGTCGAAGAGGACGTCGATTGCGGCAGCTACGTGCGCCAGCTCATCAGCTACGCGGCCGAACCGAGCGGTCGCGTGCCCGCGTATTTGTGCATTCCAAAATCCGCCACGGTTGACAAGCCCGCGCCAGCCGTGCTCTGCCTGCATCCCACCGAAAACAAGATCGGTCACAAGGTGGTGGTCGGACTCGGCGGCAAGGAGAACCGCCAATACGCTTCGGAGCTAGCCGAGCGCGGATTCGTCACCTTGTCGCCTAGTTACGTGCAACTGGCGAGTTACCAACCCGACCTGAAAGCGCTCGGTTATGAGAGTGGGACCATGAAGGCGATCTGGGACAATATTCGCGGACTCGATCTGCTGGAGTCGCTACCTTTCGTGAACAAGGCCCCAGGCTTCGCCGCCATTGGTCATTCTCTTGGCGGGCACAACAGCATCTTCACCGCCGTCTTCGATTTACGTATCAAGGTCGTCGTCTCCAGCTGCGGCTTCGATTCCTTTGTCGATTACTACGGAGGCAACCTGAAAGGCTGGACTCAGGAGCGCTACATGCCACGCATGGCCAACTACCTGGGCCGTCCTCAAGACGTGCCCTTCGACTTCTATGAGCTGATCGCCGCGCTTGGGGACCGGCAGGTTTTCGTGAACGCGCCGCTGCACGATGCGAACTTTAAGCACGACAGCGTTGACCGCATTGCCACCTCCACAAGGCCCGTGTTCAACCTGTTGGGCGGCAGGCTGACGGTGGTGCATCCCGATAGCGAACACGACTTCCCTGATGAAGCACGGCTGGAGTCGTATCGCTTGATCGAGTCCGTGCTCCAGCGCTAGCCCACCTTCCTTGGAACACGGGGTATTTGCTCTCTGGAACTCCATCGAAAGACCCAGTTTTCGACGAGAGCGCAGCCAGTGTAGCCGCACTTCGAAGCTGCGGCGAACTTCGCCCCACCTTCGACCGTTAGGCGTT
>CAXNNN010000207.1:0-6399 GCA_964203095.1 Verrucomicrobiaceae bacterium
GTTCCGGCTCCGCTCGGGGCTACGCCCCCTCGCTCCACCTGCACTACAGAACCTATTTCGCGTCGCAAGCGTCTTGCATCAGCACGAAACCAAACGAAAATCATCCCACCATCCGCATGATGGTTTTAACGAATCAGCGGACATCCCCAAAGTGAGGAGTGTTTTCATGAGGTAGCGGTGAATGGTCAGTTCGAATGGCGCATGGTGCCAAAGTTAACTTCCAGCCTATACTTCTCTACCCGCAGCGCGGCGACAAAGCCTATGGCAAATGCGACGCGGTCCCTTCAGCCGCTACCGCCGACCGTTCAGAATCATCTCATTCATCATCTGGCGCAGGGCCTCCATGTTGGGATCGGAAAAGCCAGTGTTCAGCAGCGCCACTTTTCGGCCTATTTTTGAGTGGTGACTGCTTTTGATGGCTGTGATGTTATGAATCCCCATCCGTCCGGTGAACCCTCGTGCGCAGCTGCGCATCAGACGGGCCATGGCTCACAGCAGACTCGAGTAGTCGATCTCTAACGTGAGCGTCACCCGTAGCGCCATGGGATAGAAGTGGAATCAGGAATGTCGGAGATGATTGGCTCCGACGGTTATGGACAAGACATCTATTGTATTGAAGCGGGACAAGCTGGGGCGGGTGCGCACGCCGGTGGAGCGACGGGAGGCGCTGGTGGCGGAGTTCCGGCGCAGCGGCCTGAGCGCGATGAGGTTCACGGAACTTGTGGGAGTGCGCTACAACACGTTTTGGTCTTGGCTGCACGCCGGGGTCAGCGGGGCGAAGCGCGGGAGGCGCGTTTTGTCGAGGTGGTTGTCCGGAGACAGACCAAGGACAAAGGTTTGCCATCCGAGGCATTGCAGATTGCGTTGCCGGTTGGGGCGACGGTGTCGTTGGTGCATCGCGAGCAAGTGTATCAAAGCCACGCCGGGCGAAGCGACGGACGCATCACCCTTGCGTGCTGCTGGGCACACGCACGCCGCAAGTTTGATGAAGCCAAGGAGAGCCGCCCACAGTCCGCCGGCACCATCCTCAAACTCATCAGCCATGGCGCTCGGCAGGACGCGCACCTTTGACCGATCGTCGTCGATGATCGCTTCATAGACGACCACAGCACCGCCAGGGGGTAGAGAGGCAAAGGCCTTTTGCAGCAGCATTTTTTTCGCGGCCAGATCCAAGTCATGCAGGATGTGGCCAAAGAGCAGCACATCTGCCTGGGGCACGTCGTCGGTGAAGAAACTGCCGGGGGTAAACTTCACGCAGTCCGATAGATGCAGTGTTTGCATGTAGTCGTCAAAGATCGGCCCGACGACCGGAAGGTCATACTCGACACCGTTGAGATGCGGATGTGCGAGCGTGATCTGCGCCACAAGGTCGCCCTGAGCCGTGCCGATGTCGGCGCAGGTCTTGTAGTTAGCCCACGGGATCTTCTGCGAGATCGCGATGTTAGAACCACGCCCCCACCCGTACTTAATCAGAGTTCTGACCTAGGTCTGGCAAGCTCTTCATACAAGTTTTCGCCCTATTCTTCTCCCTTGCACGCCTCATTCTGCGGCAGGCCGGTGCGAAGTGCCTTGGTTAAGTTTCCCCAGAAACCGTAGATCCGATGATTGTACATCTCCAGGATGCCGCCCACATATGAGGGCTTCGCTTTATCGAGGAAGAGACCGGTCTCAGGCGCACTGCAATACAGGCTGTTCTCGCGCTGGAGAAAACCCAGAGCGATGAGCGCGTCGAAGAAGTCACGACCACCACGCGGATCAACTTAATGACGCGCTTGCAGCGTTTCAAGGCTGGCTGGTTCCGTGACTAAGCCGGTGAAAACCTCGGTTCGATGGCGCTAAGCAAGGTCTTAGAAGACCAAAAAGCCATGCCGGTCTGCAGGATGCGATCAGGTGTGATGTTCATGTTGAGTGAGAGCGTAAACAGGTTCGCAATCCGCTAACCCGAACCGGCCAACCCGTGATGAAAAACCGCCGCATAGGCTCATGATCTGGCGAAAATCATACGAGCCTCTGCACAGCGTCTTTAGCGCGGCCAAAATCAGCAGATCAGACGCCGGCAGAAGAAACGGAGAGAGTTACTCCCCTGGCAACTTTTCAGTCGGATATGTCTCCACCCACGGCAGGCCGTAAGCGTTGAGGTCGGCCATGAAGGGATCGGGATTGAGCTGTTCCACATTCCACACGCCGGGCTGACGATACTCGGTGTTGGTGAGCAGTTGCTTCGCCGCGATCATGGCGGGCACACCCGTGGTGTAGCTGACGCCCTGGCTATTGGTCTCCTTGTAGCAGTCCTCGTGGTCCTTGATGTTGTAAACGTAGTAGCGCAGTAGCTTGCCATCTTTGCCGGTGCCTTCGATCCAGTTGCCGATGCAGGTCTTGCCCTTGGTGTCGGCACCCAGCGTTCCGGGTTCAGGGAGCAGAGTCTTGAGGAACTCGATCGGGATGATCTCCACGCCCTTATGCACCACGGGATCGATGCGCGTCATGCCAACGTTCACCAGCACTTCCATGTGCTTGATGTAGTTGTCGCCAAAGGTCATCCAGAAGCGCGCGCGGCGCATGGGGATGTGCTTGGTCAGCGACTCCAACTCTTCGTGATACAAGCAGTAGATGTTCTTCGGCCCGATGCCATCCGGGAAATCAAAGCTGCGCTTGATCTCCAAGGGTTTCGTCTCCACCCACGCGCCGTTTTCCCAGTAGCGACCGTTAGCGGTGACTTCGCGCAGGTTGATCTCGGGATTGAAATTGGTAGCAAAGGCCTTGCCATGGTCACCCGCGTTGCAGTCGATGATGTCAAGCGTGTCAATGCTGCTGAAGTGATGCTTCAGTGCATAGGCTGTGTAAACATTAGTAACACCCGGATCAAATCCGCAACCAAGGAGCGCGGTGAGGCCAGCAGCCTTGTACTTCTCTTGATAAGCCCATTGCCAGTGATATTCAAACTTGGCCACATCGCGCGGTTCGTAGTTGGCGGTGTCGATGTAGTGAACGCCTGCTTCCAAGCACGCATCCATGATCGTCAGATCTTGATACGGCAGCGCCACATTGATCACAACTTCCGGCTTGAAGCTGTTCAGCAGCTTCACGAGTTCTGGCACATTGTCTGCATCAACAGCTGCAGTTTGAATTGGTCGCTTCAGTTCCGCAGCGATGCTGTCACACTTTGATTTGGTGCGGCTGGCGAGCATAATCTCACCAAACACGTCAGGAAGCTGCGCGCACTTGTGAACGACCACGCGGCCAACGCCGCCCGCGCCAATAATGAGAACTCTGTGAGACATGATAAAGGATACTGGATTGTGGTAGCTGGCCCGAAATGAATTCAGCGCCAAGCGTTAGGATTCAAAATATGTGTAACCGCGCAGGCCGGCCTCATACGCATCCATGATCTCGCGACGCTCGGCGGGGGTGATACGTTTGGAGACGACGGCGCTCTCGGCCAGATGGCGGAACTGCGTAATCAGGACCTTCGGATCGTATTCGACATAGCTTAGCACTTCGCCCACGGTGTCACCTTCGGCTTCGCGGCGATACTTGAGCTGGCCCTTGGTGTCGAGGCTCACGCTGACCACGTTGGTGTCGCCGAGCAGGTTGTGCAGATCGCCGAGCGTTTCCTGATACGCGCCGACGAGGAAGACACCCAGCTGGTAGTCCTCGCCGTTCTCCACATCCACATCGTGCAGGGGCAGGCTGTTGTGCAATTCGCTGCCGTGGGCGAAGTGCGCGATCTTGCCGTCACTGTCGCAGGTGATGTCCGACAGCACGACCTGACGCGTGGGCTTCTCCTTGAGCCGATGGATCGGCATGACGGGGAAGATTTGGTCGATGGCCCACAAGTCGGGCAGGCTCTGGAAGACACTGAAGTTCGCGTAGTAGAAGTCGGTTAGCACGTGCTCCAGGCGACTCATTTGGCCGATGTCACCACCCACGCTGTCGATCTTCTTGCTGATCCAACTGAGGATGTCCCAGTAGACTTCCTCGCCCTGCGCACGCTCGCGCAAGCGCACCTTCCCATAGCTGAACTCGGACCGAAGCTTGTCGCGGTAATAAACGGTGTCGTTATAGATCTCCTGCAAGCGCTCGCGGGTCAGCTTGGCCGCGCCTGCGAGAGCCCCCTCGCGCAAGTCCGCGAGATTGCGCAGCAAGGGGGGAGCATCCTTCTCCACCACCACTTCGTTGGTCGCTTCAAAGCGGTTGATGTCCAGCACGTTGATCACTAGCACCGAGTAGTAGGCGACGATGGCGCGGCCCGACTCCGTGATCAGATCAGGGTGCGGCACCTGCGCTTCATCCGTGACCTCGGCAATGGCTTCGATCACGTCCGCGCAATACTCCTTGGTGCCGTAGTCACTGCTGCCTTCACTGCTGCCCTTCAACCCGTCATAGCTCACGGCCAAGCCGCCGCCCATGTCGAGAATGCCCATGCGTGCACCTTCTTGGACGAGTCCGACATACACACGCGCCGCTTCCGTAGCAGCACCGCGAATGGCGCGGATGTTGGGAATCTGCGAGCCTTGATGATAGTGCAACATGCGCAGGCAATCCAGCATGCCTTCCTCACGCAGATGATCGACCACGCGCATGACCTGGCTGATGTTCAGCCCAAACATGCTAGAGTCGCCACCGCTACCGGCCCAGTGGCCCGCGCTTTCGGTCGACAGGCGGAAGCGAACCCCGAGCGTCGGACGCACGCCCATCAGTTTGGCCCGCTTCAGGATCAAGCTCAGTTCGGTCGGCATCTCAAGCACCATGATGACCTGCAAGCCCATCTTCTGCGCATAGAGCGCAAGGTCGATGAACTCCTCGTCCTTGTAGCCATTGCACACGATGTAGGCCTCTGGATCGTGCATGTAGCCGAGCGCGGCGATCAGCTCCGGCTTGCTGCCCGCCTCCAGACCGTAGTGATACTTGCGGCCGTAGCGCGTGATCTCTTCGATGACTTCTTGCTGCTGATTGACCTTGATCGGATACACGCCGCGATAGACGCCCTGATACTTCGCCTCGCCTATAGCGGCAGCGAAGCCCTCGTTCAATTCATCAATGCGCCAGCGCAGCAGATCGCCGAAGCGAATGAGCACTGGCAGCTGAGTGCCGCGATCCTTCAACCCGCGAATGATCTGTGCGATGCTGACCGGCTTGGTCTTTTTGCCATCCTTCAAATTCACCACCACTTCACCCTTGGGCGAGATGTCGAAATACCCATGACCCCACTCGCGGATGCCATACAAATTGGCACTGTCTTCGATGTTCCAGGCAGGAGCTTTCACGGAGGGGCGTTTTTCCATTTCGATGTGTGTGAGATGAGCTGAAGGGAGGGTGGAGTATGCGGGTCTTTGCCAGAAAGAAAAGCGACGATTCAAGCGCTTGCGAGGTCACTCATCGGGCGAGCGCAAGCGCTGGTGGGCGACGTCAATACGTGGAGGAAGGCGTTAAGCCAATTCCACAAAAAAGCGCGGAGGCCATGACGGCCTCCGCGCGGTGTAAGGTAAGGATCCGTGAAGACGAACCGGCAGGGACTATTCCTCGGTCTTCTTCGCCTTCGAAGCACGGGGCTTCTTGGGCTTCACTTCGGTCACCACTTCGGCTTCCACAACCTCAGGAGCGGTGGGGGCCACTTCTTCGACAGCGGTGTCTTCAACCACTGGGGCACCCACCGCGACGGGAAGGTCCACCCACTCGATGAAGGCCATCGGAGCGGAGTCCGTGCGGCGTTGGCCGAGCTTGGTGATGCGGGTATAGCCACCTTTGCGCTCCAGGCTAGCAGGGGCGATCTCAGCGATCAGCTTGTGCACGATCTTGTCGTTGTTGTGCAGCTTGCTGATGGCCTGACGACGATAGTGCAAGGCCAGCGGGGTGTCCTTGTTGATGTCTTCGCGGTTGGCGTTGGCCACCACGGCCTTCTTGCCCAGCGTGAGGATCTTCTCCGCGAAGGGGCGCACTGCCTTGGCCTTGGCCACGGTGGTGCGAATGCGGCGATGCTCGATCAGGCTGATGATGAGGTTCGCGATCAGCGATTTGCGATGCGCCGAGTCGCGCTGCAGTTTCTTGGTCTTAACTCCGTGTCTCATAAAATGGGTCCTTTCAATCCAGTGAATTAGTCGTCGTCGCCTTCGTCGTCTGCCATGCTGGCACCGATGAGCTTGGCGAAGTCTTCGGCGTTGGCATCGTCCTCGTCGTCCTTGAAGGTCGAGCTGCGGGCAAGCAGCGACACACCACCAGGGTTTGGATCGAGCAGAGCGGAGTCGAACTTCATGCCCAGAGACAGGCCCAGCTCGGCGAGCTTTTCCTTGATCTCGGTGAGCGACTTCTTGCCGAAGTTGCGGTAGCGCAGCATTTCGCTCTCCGACTTCATGGCCAGCTGGCCGACAGAAGTGATGTTCGCATTGTTCAAGCAGTTCG
>CAXNNN010000208.1:0-6374 GCA_964203095.1 Verrucomicrobiaceae bacterium
TAGAGCGCGCGCAGCCCCATGAAGCGGCAGCGCTGCACGATCTCCACGCCAGGTCGGTCATTCTCCACCACGAACGCCGTGGTGGCGTTTGGCGTGTCCGGCGTGGACGTCTTCGCCAGCACGACGATTAATGATGCGCGTGTGCCATTGGTACACCAGAGCTTCTCGCCATTCAGAATGAAATGCTCGCCATCAGGGGCAGGCACCGCCGTGGTGCTCATGCGGGCAGGGTCGCTGCCGACATCCTTCTCGGTCAGTGCGAAGGCCGATATTTCGCCTCGCGCACAGCGAGGCAGGAACATCTCCTTCTGTTCCTCGGTGCCAAAGGCCAAGAGGGGCTGCGGCACGCCAATGGATTGGTGCGCACTGAGCAGGGCGGTCAGATTACCACACACGCCGCCCAGCATCATCGCTGCGCGAGAGTAGTTGGTCTGCGACAAGCCGAGTCCACCATACTTCACGGGAATCTTGATACCAAAGGCCCCAATCTCAGCCAGTCGATTGAGCAAGTGGTCCGGTATCTCGCCCGTGCGGTCGATCTCGTCCGGGTCCGCATGTTGATTCAGCACATGCTTCAAGCGCGTGAGGAAGGCATCGCCTTGGTCGCGATCCTCCAGGCTCTGTCGCAGGAAGGGTAGCAGCTTGGTGAAGTCAGGCTCGCCAAAGAAGAGCGAGGCCGCGAAGCCATTGTTTCGCCGCTGATCGCGCGCGGCTTCCGTCATTTCCAGCGCAGCTCGCTGGCCAGCCGACATTTTCGAGGTGTCGATAGTAGACCTGGGTTCGAGTTCCGGTTTCATAAGTCCTCAGAAGCGCTGACGGCGGGAATTCGTTGTCATGCAGAATTCGACAAGGTGGGTGGGCGGTGTGTTGCAACTTTCTTCAGGTAGCCAACTCAGGCTGCCAGACGTTGGGTCGGCGGTTGCAAAGCGTCGCCTTTCGTCTCTACCTTGCGGCACGCAATGCCCGACGCTCCTCCCGAAGATCCACGCCCCCACGTCATCAGCCTGTGCGGCACTTACTTGAAGCCCGAGATGCAGAGCATCTACCGGCAGATCTTGGGCCTTAATCGTGTGCGCACCACGGTCTATGCGCAGTGGCTGGAGCATGAGGCGATGTTCCCCTTCGAGCGCATCACCAAACTCATCAAGCTTCACCACCGGCCCAAGGGCAATTTCCTGCTGCGCTTCTGGTTTAAATACATCGTGCGCCAGTGGCCGCCGCCGATTGAAGTGAATAAGTATGTCGGCCCCTGCCATCCTTGGGACTTGATTACCAAGCTGAATACTGACAATCCGATGCTAGTTCATGCCTACTACGGGCACAAGGCAGTCGGCTACTTGCCCATGCTGAAGGAATGGGGTGGCCCCTTTGTTGTCTCGTTCCACGGCGTCGATGTCGCCAAGGACATGGACAAGCCGGAGCACGTGGCTGCGATGCAGGAAGTCTTTGAGCGCGCCGAGTTTGTCATGGCTCGCAGCCATTCCTTGCTGGAGCGCGTGGGTCAGATTGGTTGCCCACGTGATAAGCTGCGACTCAACCGCACGCCCATCCCCATGGCGCATCTGCAATCCAGCGTGCGCACTCCGCCTGCGAACGGGGAGTGGCGCTTGGTGCAGGCCTGTCGCCTGATCGCGAAGAAAGGATTGCTCACCGCTCTTGCTGCCATGGAGCACGTGGTGAAGAGGCATCCCAGGGTGAAGTATTTGATCTGCGGCACCGGCCCGCAAGAAGCCAAGCTGCGTGAGGAAATCACCAAGCGCGGCCTGACCACGAATGTCGAGCTGCTCGGCTGGCTCAGTCAGGAGCAGCTGCTCGCTGAGTATCAGAGCGCGCACGTGTTTCTGCATCCCAGCGAGCTGACCAAGGAGAGCGATCAAGAAGGCATCCCCAATTCCATGCTCGAAGCCATGGCCACAGGCTTGCCCGTGGTCGCCACCCAGCACGGCGGCATCCCCGAAGCTGTGACCAGCGGACGCGATGGCTTGCTCGTGCCCGAGAAAAGCCCGAATGACCTCGCCGCGGCATTGCTGCAACTCATGGGCGACCCCGCTCAACTTGCTGCGTTGTCAGCTGAAGCTGCAACGTCAGTGCGCGAGAACTTCGAAGCCTGTGCCCAGATCGCTAAGATGGAAGACATCTACTTAGCCGCCATGGCGCAGGTGAGTGCTCGCAAAGCAGCCCAGCCAATATGAAAATCGCCGACATCTTGCTGCCGTGCCTGCTGCTCGCGTCCTGCTTGGACAAGCCCTCGCCTCCGCCGTTAAAGCCCACCGCCCGTCATGTTGCCCGCGCACTACCTCTCGCTTTCGCCCGACGAGGTGCAGAAACTCTTGCAGGCCACGCCGGTTCTTGGCGTGATTGATGTGCGCGACGACCATGAGATTCGCGACGGCAGCGGATGGATCAAGGGAGCGGCGTCGCTGTCGCAGCTTCAAGGCACTCGTGACCAGCTCGCCAAGCTCGACCGCGGCAGTCCCTGGCTAGTCTATTGCGCCATCGGCGGACGTGCCGAACTGACCGCAGAAGCCATGGCCGAGCTTGGCGTTGAGGAAAGTCTATCTCCTCAAGGGCGGCTTTATTGAATGGCGCGCGCAGTGGAAATCGGTGGTGAAGTGATCCGGCCCAGATGTGCCCCGGCGCTTGACTGTCTTGCCCCCCTGGGCTTGATAGGCGGCCCCTTCGTCGTCCATGGAGCTCATCAAAATCATCGAAGCCCTTCTCTTCTCGTATCAGGAACCCCTGAGCGTGGAGCACATGGGCCGTGCAGTGCGCGAGACGGCACGCGAAATTGTGGAGGCTGCGGGCAGTGATGCCGAAGCGGCGGCTCCGTTGACGAATGTTATCGACGAGGTTGTGGGGCAGACGCTGCAAGAGTTGATCGCCCTTTATGAGAAGGATGGTCGCTCATTTACTGTGGTGGAGCGTTCCACTGGATGGCGCCTCTGTGCCAAGGCCGAGTATGCCGAATGGTGTCGTGCCTTGTATCCTGGCAAGAAGCCACAACGCCTGAGCCTGCCTGCGCTAGAGACACTGGCGATTATTGCTTATCGTCAGCCGATCACGAAAGCGGGCATCGAAGCTGTGCGTGGCGTATCGGTCGATGCGATGGTGCAGATGCTTTTGGACCGTGGTTTGGTCCGCGTGGAAGGACGCGCCGAATTGCCTGGCAAGCCGCTGCTGTATGGCACGACCGAGGGTTTCCTGGAGCACTTCGCTATTCGGAACATCGACGATCTGCCCAACGCGCAAGAACTGCGGCGTGCCAAGCTGCCGGCGGCGGAGAGCGACGCGGCACCCGCTGCCGAGCCGCCGCAGCAGATGAACCTGGTCCCGACGGAAACGCCTTCCTCCTGAAGCTCCCTATAGCCATGACGCTCGACGAAGTCCGCACCAAGATCGACGCGATTGATCGCGACCTGCTGCGTTTGCTCAATGAACGCGCTGAGTGCGTGAACGTGGTGGGCGAGATCAAGCACAAGCAAGGTCTTGAGATTTACGCCCCAGAGCGCGAGGAGAAATTGCTGCGCAAGCTGGTTGCTCTCAACGAGGCGCAGGATGGTCGTTTGCCCGAGAAGTCGATTCGCGCCATTTTCCGCGAGATCATGTCTGCCGCGCTCGCTCTTGAGCAGCCGCTCAAGATCGCTTACCTTGGTCCAGCGGGCTCGCGTGCTCACCAAGTGGCGCTAGGTAAGTTCGGTCATGGCGTGACGTATGTTGCGGGCGTGGGTGCGGAGGGTGTCTTTGACTTGATCGCCACGAAAGCTGCCGACTACGGTGTGCTGCCCATCGAGCATTCGGCGCAGGGAGCGGTGCATCACACACTGGAACAGTTCGTCGATGCCGCCCTGCAAATCTGTGCGCAGGTGCATGTGTCTGGTGGCGATGAACTGCGCTCGCGCTACATCATTCTGGGGCGCAAGGCGAGCCCGGCAACCGGTGATGATAGCACCATGCTCATGCTAGAGGTCGGCGATCAAGTCGGCGCGCTGATGCATTTGTTGGAGCCCTTCGTCCAGCATGGCATCAACGTGCGGAAGATCGAGAACAGCACCTCGTCAGCTAAAGAAGTCGTGCGCTTTTTCCTGGAGGTCAGTGGCCATCAACACGACCCGTCGATGCTGGCCGTGCTCGAACAATTGATGGCCCGCGAGGTGCAGGTGAAGGTGCTGGGCAGTTACCCGGCGAGTGCCTGGGTGGAAACGCTGTGACCGGCTGCGACGGCACCTTGCCGTCGCATGAAGAGTTGAAACGACGGCAAGATGCCGTCGCTCCTCTCTATCCCTCGAACTTCGTGATCAGAAGAGCAGCGTTGTGGCCGCCAAAACCGAAGCTGTTGCTCAGGACGGCGTTGATCTTGGCGGGGCGCGGAGTGTTGGGCACCACGTCCAAATCGCACTCGGGGTCCTGGTTTTCCACGTTCGTTGTCGGTGGGGCGATTTGATCGCGGATTGCTAGGATCGAGGCCGCAAGTTCCACACCGCCTGCGGCACCGAGAAGATGGCCGGTCATGGACTTGGTGGAGGAGACGAGTAGGCCATTCTTCGCATGGTCGCCGAAGGTGCGCTTGATCGCCTTGGTCTCGCAGATATCACCCACTGGAGTGCTGGTGGCGTGAGCGTTGACGTAATGAATGTCGGTCGTGTTTAGCTTGGCATGGCGCAGGGCCATCTCCATGCACTTCATAGCACCAAGACCTTCGGGATGTGGCGAGGTCAGGTGGTAGGCGTCGGCTGTGGTGCCGTAGCCAGACAGCTCGCAGTAGATGTGCGCACCGCGCTTCTTGGCGTGCTCCAGTTCTTCGATCACGACCACGCCCGCGCCTTCGCCCATGACGAAGCCATCGCGGTCCTTGTCAAACGGACGAGAGGCGTGCTCGGGATCGTCGTTGCGCATGGACAGCGCCTTCATATTGCCAAAGCCGGCCAGACCGCAGGGACGAATCGAGGCTTCGGCACCGCCGCAGACGATGGCATCGGCATCGCCAAACTTGATGATGCGCCAAGCTTCGCCAATCGAGTTGTTCGAGGTGGCGCAGGCAGTGGTGATGCACATGTTCGGTCCCATGAAACCGTATTCGCCCGCGATCATGCCGCTGGCGATGTTGGTGATCATCATCGGGATGAGAAAAGGCGACACACGTCCCGGGCTCTTCTCCAGCAGCACTTGGTATTGTGTTTCGATGGTGCTCAGACCGCCGATGCCACTGCCGACCATGACGCCGATGCGATGGGGATCGAGCGAGTCAGGATTCAAGCCCGAGTCCTTCACGGCCTGCTTGGAGGCAGCCATAGCGAGCTGGAAGTAACGGTCTGCACGACGGGCTTCCTTGTGATTATTGAAGTGCGGCGTTGGATCGAAATCGACCACTTCACCCGCGATCTTGCAGTCATACTTCTCGGTATCCATGGACTGGATGCGACGGATGCCGCTCTTGCCAGCCAGGATGCTTTTCCAAAAGTCGTCCTTGTTGTTACCAATGGGGGAAAAGACACCAATTCCGGTGATGACGACGCGGCGTTCAGACATGAGTTCGTAGTGAGGTTGGAAAGTGAGAGAACACGGATTGAAACCTGGGGCAAGGGGTTTCTACTTTGCGTAGGGCTAGTCCAAATCCACCCGAACACGCACAAACTTATGGTCGGCGTCTTCGATCGCGGGTGAGATACGGCATGTGCACTGCTCCATGATGCCATCGCCAACGGGAGTGACACTGTCTTCGATCACATCAGCTCCAGCAGCATCCCAGTGGATCATGTCGTGACTGGTCTCGACCACATACGTGAAGCCAGTCGCTTGAATACGGCGGCGGAAGCTAATGGTTAGGTAAGACTTGCCATCGGCAGCGAGTTCCGTGGTCGTGATGCTCGGGGTGGTCTGCTGCGCTGCATTGGGTGCATTCGCAGCGACATTGAATGCAGCGGCAAGCACGGGTGAGATCTCTCCAGGTGGTGGCGTGGCGACCTCATTCAGCCGCGTGATGGTCCAGGTCTGCGTGATGGTATTTGCGGGGATCGCATTGTCGGTCGCGACTACGGTGAAGGTGTTGAGCCCAAGAGCCAGACTACTGAGGGATGCGCTCCATAAGGTCGAAGGCACGCCCACAGTGGCGTTGACACCTGATCCTCCTGAGGGGGTAAAGACAAGGGATGCTATGCCAGAGGTGTCGGAAACGCCGACACCGATGGGCACGCTGCTTAGCCCAGTGAATCCACCAGTCGCACGGTCAAAGCTGAGCGCAGGTGCCGAAGCGTCCTGGGTGGAGCGCACGGAGGCGGACCAGTCGGAAGCTGCTAGGCTGAAGACACTGCGGGCGCGAACGCGGTAATGATACGTTGCGCCGTCCGCCAGATCGCTTTGGGTGTTCGAGGTGAGGG
>CAXNNN010000209.1:0-6367 GCA_964203095.1 Verrucomicrobiaceae bacterium
CGGGATGGACGATTGATTGCCCGACATACCCGTCAGCCGCTGCGTGCCGCGCACGGAGTCAGGCAGCTGCTCGCCGTTGCGCTGGTTCAGCACCGGCTTGTGATCCAGCAGGTCCACATGCGAGGGCCCGCCGGACATGAAGAGGTAGATGATCCGCTTCGCCTTCGGCGCGAAGTGCGTGCCGCCAGGGATGCCGCGATCCCCTGTGTCAGAAGCGATGGATTCCTTGGCAAGTAACTCATTCAAAGCGAGCCCGCCAAGGCCCATGCCGAAGTTGTTCAGCAAGGTGCGGCGAGAGAGGGGAGAACCCAATGGAGAAGCATTCATGTGTTTAGTGTTCCGTTAGTGGCTCAAAAGGTTTGGGGTCTTACCGCTTCACCACACACGCATCATGGTTCATCAAGGCCTGTGCGAGGACGGTGGCGGCAGCGGCTTCGGGGAGGGGAAGTGTGTCGTTGCGCTTGGTGTTGCCGATCTTGAGCAGCGCTTCGGCGTCTTTGGCGTGGGCTTGGAAATGCTGGAGTTGCTCGCGATACAACTGCGTGCAGATGGCGGCTTCTTGGGCGTCAGGCTTGCGGCTCAGGCAGCGGAGGAAGCCTTGCTCGATCATCTTGGAGACATCGCCTTTGGTGTCCAGGTGCAGCTTCTCGCCTAGCACGCGGGCCGCCTCGACATACTGCACGCCATTGAGCAAGATCAGGGCTTGCAGGGGGGAATCGGTGCGCTCGCGCTTGGCCGAGCAGACAGCGCGGCGCGGCGCGTCGAAGGCGATCATGGCCGGCGGCGGGCTGGTGCGGCGCCAGGTGGCATACACGCTGCGACGGAATGGATCGGTGGGGTTGGCCGGTTTGAAGCCTTCGCTCAATTCATATGGGTTTACCGGCGGGCCGCCGAGGTCGAGCTTGAGCAGGCCAGCGGTGGCGAGGGCGTTGTCGCGTATCATCTCGGCAGGCAGGCGGAAGCGGGGACCGCGCGCGAGCCATTGGTTGTCGGGGTCATCGGCCATCGTGGTGGCATCGGCGAGACTGCGCTGCTGATAGACATCGCTCAAGACGATCTCTTGGATCAGCGCCTTCATGTCCCAACCACTGCGGATGAACTTCAGCGACAAGTAATCGAGTAGCTCGGGATACATGGGGCGCTCGCCTTGGCTGCCGAAGTCTTCGCTAGTCTTCACCAAACCACGACCGAACAGGCTCTGCCAGACGCGGTTGATGATGACACGCGCCGTCAGCGGATGATTGGGCGCGGTGAGCCACTGCGCGAGGCCAAGGCGGTTCACGGGTGCGCCCTTTGGTAGGGGTGGCAGGAACTGCGGTGCGTGCATGGGCACTTCGTTCGTGCGTTTGTCATACTCTCCGCGAGTTAAGAGGTAGGCTTTCTTCGGCTTCGGCAGCTCTTGCATGACCATGAGGTCGGGCAATTTGTCGGTGAAGGCGATGAGGTCAGCGCGGGCTTGCTTCAAGGCAGCGAGCGTGGCGGGTTCGCGCGGGTCGGAGACGTCGCGATCGAAAACTTGGAAATCGTCGATGAAGCCACCTTTGAAGCCCCGATCACGGAAGCGTTCGCCGAGGCTGATGTTGTCGCCACCACCGCCCGTGATGTCGCGGGTCAGGTGGTCCTTGATGATGTCCACCTCGGCGAGATTGCCGTTGACAAATAGCTTCAGGCCAGTGGCTCGACTGCTGCCGTCGTTGGTGACGGTAACCTGCGTCCACTTGCTAACTTCCAGTGGGGCTTTGGTGCGGATGCTGATAGCATTGCCAGGCCAGAAGTGAATGAGCGACCACTTGAGTTTGCCTTCTTCAATGAGCAGTTCGTAGCCACGACTGCCCGCATCGGTCCAGGCACGCGAGCGATGGAAGACGACGGCGCGCTCTTTGACATCCGGCGTTTTCAACCACAGCGATACGCTGAACGGATCGTAGGCGTGGTAGTTGCCCAGCGGCAGATCGACAGCGTCGTCGCCGGTGAACTGAATGGCCTTCCCGGTGTGGCCTTCGACGAGTTTGTTTTCGCCTTTCAGCGTGGCGGGTTGCTTGGAGTCGAGGCTGTTGGCGAGCTGGTTTTTGTCGAGCGTATCGAAGGTGTAGTGGGCGGCAGGCCTCGTCTTTGTCTGAAGGGGTGCAGCGGGTAGGATACCCGCGGCCACTGGCGACAGGTGGGACACCTGTCCTACTAGCTGCGCCAACTTCGCTTTTTGCGAGGCATCCGCGAGCATCAACGCAGGCGTCGGCGGCGTCTGGGTGAAGTAGGGATACAGGCCAGCCTCATCAATGTTCTGGAACATGGCGAACAGGCCATAGTAATCGGTCTGCTTGATGGGGTCGAACTTGTGATCGTGGCAACGAGCACACTCGAAGGTAAGGCCGAGGAACGCTGTGGCGAAGGTCTGCACGCGGTCAGCGACATACTCCACGCGGTATTCTTCCTCCACGCTGCCACCTTCGCTTTCTTGCTGATGCAGGCGGTTGAAGGCGGTGGCGAGGATTTGCTCGTCGGTCGCATTGGGCAAAAGATCACCCGCGACCTGCCAAGTGATAAACTGGTCGAAGGGCAGGTTGTCATTGAAAGACTTGATCACCCAGTCCCGCCAGACCCAGACGTCGCGCTCGCGATCGACCTGGAAGCCGTAGCTGTCGGCGTAGCGTGAGACATCGAGCCAATCGACAGCCATGCGCTCGCCGTAGCGGGGAGACGCAGCGAGGCTGGAGGCTAAATGCTGGAGGCTAGAGGTCGGATCGCGAGCATAGTCGGCGGTGAATTGGGTGACCTGTTCAGGACTCGGCGGCAGGCCAGTTAGGTCAAAGGACAGGCGGCGAATGAGCGTGCTGGCATCGCCCTTCGGCTGGAGCTTCAGTCCGTGTGCGTGCAAGCCTGCGGACACGATTTTGTCGATGCTGGTGTCCTTGATGGCGCTGGCCTTCAGCGGCTCGAAGGCCCAGTGCTTCTCGTATTCGGCCCCTTCGTTGATCCACTGCTTGAGCTTGGCGACCTCTTTGGGCGTGAGACTGTCGAGCTTGGACTTCGCGGGCGGCATGTGGTCGTCGTCGGTGGCAAGGATGCGCTCGATGATGGCACTGGCGTCGGCTTTGCCAGGGAGGATGGCCTTGGCTTCGATGGCGGGGTCGCGTTCATCCAGTCGCAGGTCGGCCTCGCGAGTCTTTGGGTCGAAACCATGGCAATGGAAGCACTTGTCCGAGAGTATGGGCCGGATATCGCGATTGAACTGCAGCTTCTCCGCCGCGTGCAGGGACACGGGCAGGAGGGCTAGCAAGAGGATGGAAGTCAGCGAGGGCATCGTCTAAACCTACGCCAAGAAGCAGGATGAGATTCGCACTTTTTTGTGTCTGATCGTGGCGAAGGCATGGCTAATCGAGCTCGATCTCTTCTGCCAAAAGCAATGCAGGAAAGGGTGGTCGTGCCAAGGGCGTGTCTAATCCTGCTATGTCCCATCGCCGCCGCTACTTGAACTTCACCACGCCTTCGGGCGTCAGCTTGGCGACGGTCGCGCAGTCAGGCTACTCGTCTTTTCTGCTGCATGACACGGGCTACCTAACGGCCTTGAGCAGCTGGAATCACCCTGGAGTGGACAGTCCGTTTTGGCGTTTCTACCACAACCGCAAGCCTAGCTGCTGGGTGCGCTTCCAAGGCAAGGACTGGCCGCTGATGCCGGACGAGGTGATGTTGATTCCGGCGAACACGATCTTTGACTGCTGTGGACCGGTGGAAGCCGAGCACTTCTGGATTCATTTCACCGTCAACCGACTGGTTGGTCAGGGGATGGAGCTGCGGCCCCACGCCCTGTCGGTAGATGGCGTGTTGGGCGCACTGCTAGGGGCGGCCTTGGAAGCGCATCGGGACCAAGGCCATCCCTTGCGCCTGCAACGGTTGCACCACCTAGCGTCGGCGCTGTTGCACGCAGCTTTCAGCAAGCTGGAGGTGCCGCTGCTGGCGGAGCACCCGGAGCGGCTGACAGCCCTGCTGGCGCTGATTGATCAGGCGGTGCACACGAACTTGGGCAATGTGTTCCTGGCAGGGCATGTGGGCATGAGCACGGAGCGTTTCATCCGCTGGTTTCGCCAGCACATGCAGCAGACGCCAGCAGTCTATGTGACGGCTATGAGGGTGCGTCGGGCGCAGCAAATGCTGGCCTTGTCGGACAAGACGATCGATCAGGTGAGTGCGGAGACGGGCTTTCCGAACCGGCACTACTTTAGCCGAGTCTTTGCGCGGCAGGTAGGCTGCGGACCCGCTGAGTTCCGTAAACGACAACGCGAGCGCAAGGGCTTGTGACCCCTGGGCTCGCGTTGGTTGAGACAATGACGTCCAGGACGGCCTAGGCCTGCACCTGGTAGTATTGCTGGTAGATGTTTTCGTTCAGCTTCAGCTTGTTGCGCAGCACGTCGATGACGGTGGGCTCAGCTTGGAAGAAGTAGTTCACGAACCAACCGGCCTCGACGTGGCGAGGAGCGGTGGGGAACTTCTTGAGGCCCAGATGGTCGATCTGCTCCACCTTGGCACCGGCCTTGATGAATTCTTTTTCGATGGTGCTGGCGAGCTGCTCGGCGGATTCTTGTTTGCCCTTGGTGTCGAGCACGATCATGGCTTCGTATTTTTTCATGGCGTTGTGCGTGGTTTCGTTGGTGGATTTACTTGCGATTGAAGACATTCATGGCGGCGTCAAAGCCGACGCTGAGGGCGTGGAGGACAGCGTCAGTAGCGCGGTCGATCATTTGCGCGAGGGCGGCGCGCTCACCTTCGGCAAAGCGGCCCAAGACGTGGCTGGAGAGCTGTTCGCCGTCGGGACGGCCTGTGGCAGCATCGGCAATACCGAGCTTGAGCCGGGGGAATCCGTCGGTGCCCAGTTGGGCAATCATGGAGCGGATACCATTGTGGCCACCCGCTGAACCAGCCGCCCTCAAGCGCAGAGCGCCCAGCGGCAGGTCGACATCGTCGTGAACAGCCAGCACCTCGTGTGCGTGCAGCTTGTAGAAGTGCGCCACGGCACCGACGGCTACTCCACTGGCGTTCATGAACGTCTGTGGTTTGGCCAGCCAAGTGTTGTCATGGCGAGCGAGAGATGTTTTCCAGCGTTTCTCGGCGACGAATGCCACGCCAAGGCGGCGGGCAAGTTCGTCAAGGACCATGAAGCCAACATTGTGCCGGGTGTCGCGATAGGTTTCTCCAGGATTGCCGAGGCCAACGATCAACCGTGGGGTGATCAGGGTGCCGTTGCGAGCGTCAGCGTCCACACGTTTCTCTGGCGTTCGGCGAGGCTCTTACTTCTTGGCAGCAGGCGCAGCGGCCTTGGCAGCAGGCGCGGCGGCCTTGGCAGCAGGTGCTCCCTTAGCTTTTGGATCAGCCTTGGCATCTGCGGCGGGTGTCGCTGCGACTTCTTCAACCTTCGGCTTCTCAACCATGGCGACGACCACATTACCGTCCAGCTTGGCGCGCACGCCTTCAGCCAGCTTCAGGTCGCTGATGTGAATTGAGTCACCCACGTTGAGATGGCTCACGTCAGCCGTGATCTTCTCTGGCAGATCCTTGGGGAGACAACGCACTTCCACGGAGTGCAGCAGCAGTTCCAGCATACCGCCGAACTTGGCGCCAGCGGCTTCACCGACGAGCACGACTGGCACTGCGGCATGAATCTCTTCGTCTTCCTTGATCGCGTGAAAGTCCACGTGAGCAATCCCACCCTTGAGGTGGTCATGCTGCACTTCCTGAACGAGTGCGAGCTGTTGAACTCCGTCGATCTGGAGGTTGACCAGAATGTTGTCCGAAGCGCTGCCAAAGATCACCTTGGTGAAGGTCTTGGTGTCCACTTGGATGTTTTGGTTGTCCTTACCCTTGCCATAAACCACGGCGGGGATGGAGCCAGCCTTGCGAAGGCGGTTGACTGGGCCGCTGCCAACGGCGGTGCGGAGGGTAGCGGAGACGTCGATAATGTTAGCCATGGTCCGTGGTTGTCTGAGTTTAAAGGCGGGAAAAGGGGGTGATATACTAGCATCCTAGCCCCGGATGTCAAATAGCGATGTCACTGACTCATCCGAGTGGATGCGTTTGATGGCCTCACCGAGCAGCGGGGCGATGTCCAGCGTGGTCACTTTCGCCCCCCGCGCTTGGGGCACGCTGTTGGTCGCGAACAGCTCAATGATGTGCGATTTGGCAAGGCGCTCGCGTCCTTTGTCACCCAGCACGCCATGCGAAACAGCGGCATAAATGTTTTTGGCACCGTGCTTTTGCAGCAGACCCGCCGCAGCGGTCAGCGTGCCCGCCGTCTCGGTCAGGTCGTCTACCAGCAGCACATTGCGACCATCGACATCGCCAATGACGCTGAGCGCCTGGACCTCCTCAGCGCTCA
>CAXNNN010000210.1:0-6366 GCA_964203095.1 Verrucomicrobiaceae bacterium
GAAGCTTGAACGGCAGCTTGGAAGGATAGAAGGCCTTCCGCGCCAGCCAGGCCATGACGATGGAGTCCTTGCCACCGCTGAACAGCAGCGCGGGGTTCTGAAACTGCGCGGCGGTTTCGCGCAGGATGAAAATGGATTCAGATTCGAGGAACTGAAGGTGAGTAATGGCGGCGGACATGGCGGGGAAAATGACGAATGACGGAA
This sequence comes from Verrucomicrobiaceae bacterium, assembly GCA_964203095.1. Taxonomy (GTDB): domain Bacteria; phylum Verrucomicrobiota; class Verrucomicrobiia; order Verrucomicrobiales; family Verrucomicrobiaceae; genus JAEUHN01. Next base: position 205 of record CAXNNN010000210.1, read on the forward strand.
TGACCAATAACGAAAGGGTGTCGAATGAACGAATGACGAAGTTCTGTGTGACGGAAGAGGGAGGTCTATGATCTCGATTGCGATTGCGGCCTTCGAAATTCTTTCGTCATTCCGTCATTGAGCATTCATCATTCACGCCACCGACGACTACTTCACGTCGGTAACTAACTTGGCATGCAGCCCGCACTCATGCTTCTCGTCGCCCTTGGCGGGGTCGTAGTAAGTGCGTTCGTTGGGCAGCGCGTGCTCTGCGAGGTAGGCCTCCATTTCGGTGGGGGTCCAGTCGAGGATCGGATTGACCTTGAGCGTGTTGAACTTGGCGTCCCACATGACGGTTTGCAGACTGGCAGCGCGCTGGGGGTTCTGCTCCTTGCGCAGCGCAGTGATCCACACGGCGGGGGCGAATTCGCGCATCCCGCGCTCGAAGGGCTCCAGCTTCATGATGCGGCTGAAAGACTCCACGCGCTCGACTTCATCCGGCATCGGGACGGCGCCACCATTGATCGCGAGCCAATGCGCACTGGTCATCAGCGGCAGGTAGGGTTTCAAGTTCAGGCCCAGCGAGTTGCGGCACTTCTCGGCGAAATGGTAGGTCTCGGGCAGGTTCGTGCCGTGGTCGACCCACAGCACGGGGATGTCGCGCTCGGCTAGGGCGGCCATATGCAGGATGATCGCCTCGTAAGGGCGGAAGTTGGTAGTGACGATGGCCTTGCCTGCGCCCTGACGGACGGCCCAGTCGGTGATTTCCTGGGGCGACTTGCCTGCGAGTTCGGCATTGAAAGCGGCGATGGCGTCGGGTGTCATGGTGCTTGGAATTGGAGAGAAGGACGATTCACCCTATTCTCGATGTGTAAAGTAGGAAATTGCTTTTGAAGCATAAACAAAGAACGCCGGCAATGACATGCCAGCGTTCTCCGTTGGATGAGATGAAGGGCTCTCTAGCCGAATAGCTGGGCCACGGGCTTGCCCTTGTCGGCCACGGTGAAGGGGCGCTTGGAAGGAGAATAAACGACAGTGTCCAGCGGCAGGCCGAGGGCATAGCCAATGGTTGCATTGAAGTCAGGGATGCTCACGGCCCCTTCAGCCACCTTGTCCCCTCGCTCATCAGTCGCGCCAAAGACCTGTCCCCCACGAATGCCCCCACCGGCGAGCACGCAGCTGAAACCTGCGGGGTGGTGGTCACGGCCGTCATTGGCGTTCAACTCGGGCGTGCGGCCGAATTCCGTAGCCAGAACCACGAGCGTTTCGTCGAGCAAGCCGTGCGACTGCAAGTCTTGCAGCAGGGTGCTCATGGCGGCGTCGAGTTCATCTGCCAGCTCGGGCACGCGGGTGAAATTCGCATTGTGCGTGTCCCAGCTACCGAAGCTGACTTCCACAAAGCGCACGCCGTGCTCCACCAAGCGACGAGCGAGCAGGCAGCCCTGACCGAAGCGATCGCGGCCATACTTGTCGCGCAGCTTCGCGGGTTCAGCGTCCAGGTCGAAGGCCTTCAATTCCTCGCTCTTCATCATCTTGATCGCGTCGTCATACATGTCGCTGTAGGCACGCACGTTCTTAATGTTGTAGGTCTCGGCGAAGGGCTTATCCAGCGCCTTGGCAGCCTGGAGGCGATCCAACATGCGGTCCTCGGTGAACCAGGAGTTCGGGCGCACATTGGAAATGCCGCTCTCGGGATCGTTGATCATGAGGGGGGCGAACTTGGCCTCGAAATAACCGGCCCCTGGGTGGCGGCTGTCATTGCCGATCATCACGCTGCCAGGCAGCGTGGGATTGCCACGGCCTTGGAACTTCTCCAGCCACGCGCCCATAGATGGGTGCTTGATGCTGCTGCGCTGCGTGTAGCTGGTGTGCTGGAAGTAGTCGCCCTGCTCGTGAGCACCTTGGTTGGAATTCATGCCACGCAGGATCGCTAGCTTGTCGGCCTGACGAGCGAGCAACGGGATGTTTTCAGAAAGGCGAATGCCTGCCACGCTGGTGTTGATGGTCTTGGTCGTGCCCATGACATCGGCGTTGTCCGGCTTCGGATCAAAGGTGTCGAGGTGGCTCATGCCGCCTTTCATGTAGAGGTAGATGACGTTGCGCGCGGTCGCGACTTGCTTCAGTGGCGAGGCGTCCTTGCCTGCGGCGAAGGCCTTGCCTCCGAGCTGGCTGAGAGCTGTGACGCCGAGGAAGGATTGCGCGGCCTTCGACACGAAGACGCGGCGGTTGAGTTGATCAGAGAAGAGGCTCATGGGTATTGATGAGGGCTGGATTTCAGTTCAGAAATTACTGGATGAAATAGAACTGGCGGGTATTCAGCGCGGTCCAGAGCACATCGCCTTTGCCACCGACAGTCGGCTTTTCACCACCCACGACCGGCGTGAGCACCGCCTTTTCCTCGGCAGTGGCTTTGCGGCTGAAGAGCGCGAGATAAACCGAATCAATCGCCTGGTCCGAGGTCTCCGCACGGCGCAAGACACGCGAGATCATGGTGTAAGGGTTCAGCAAGTTGGTGAAGGTCTTGCCGTTCAGCAGCATGAGCGCTTGGCCCACGGTCGCGTCTTCATTGGCGTTCTCGACCAGCTCGCGGTCGCTCTGGCCGAATTCGCGCAGGAAGTGGCCGTTCGGCGCTGGGCTCTTCAGGTCGGCGGAGCGCATCATGTAAGTGTCGCGGTAGCTTTCCCAGGCCTTCAGCATGGCGAGTTCCTTCTTGTCATCGGCCTTAAAGAGCTCGGCGTCGCGCTTGAGACGGGCTTTCTGCTGCTCTTGCAGGCGGGTGCGCAGTTGCTTGTTATAAATGCCAAGCGCTTCATCCAGGCTGAGGTCCACACCGTTCTTGCCCTTGACGACAGCGGCGACTTCCTTGGCGAACTCGGCGTCTTTCACCTGCTCCTCCAGCTTTCCATCACGAGCGAGTTCAGCGAATTTTTTGAAGCCGGTGGTATACACGATCTGCTCGGCAGCTTCGTCGATAGCTCTGCGTTGGTTGGCCACGACCTTCTTCGCAGCGCGGATGCCATCTTCGTCTTTCTTGGCGTTCGCTTCGGTGAGCTGCTGCTGAGCTTTCCGCACGTCGGCAGCGAGTTGCTTCTGGGTCAGGGCGATCTTAGTCGCAGCCTCGGTGAGTTCCTTTGGCGTCAGGGCGTTGAGCGAACGGTCCAACCACTCGACGCGACGGATGGTGGAGTCGCGCTCGATCTTCGACTCGATGCTGGGCGCGTCTGGGTTTGGCTTGTAGAGCGTGACCATGCTGTCCCAGATCTGCTCGGCGCTCATGCGACGGAGAAGCGGGCCAGGGAAATGGTAGACCTCGCCCAGTTCGACATCCTTGGTGTAGGCAGCACGCTGGTAAGTCGCGGTATTGAAGACCATGCGCAGGTAGGCCTTCATGTCGTAGTTCAGGTCCTTCATGGTCTTCTCCAGGAAGGTCATCAGTGCTGGATTGCTCGGCACTGTGGAGTCGGTGATCTCATCGACCGGCTCGATCAAGCCCATGCCCATCGCCTTTTTCCACAAGCGATTGGCGATCACCAAGGTGAAACGCGGATTGTCCTTGGAGGTCATCCACTGCGAGTAGGCAGCCACGGTGCTCTCCCCTTCCTTCACAATGCTGCCGTCCTTGGTGAAAGACGCCGGGATAGTAGGTTCAATGGTCTGCTTCGGCTTGGCGTCGGTGTATTGATAATCGTGCGGAAGTTGCAGCGCTTTCTTGTCGGTCCGATCGAGCACCGTGTTGTAGCGCAGCGGACGCAGCACCTCGTTCATGGCCTTGCCAAGATCCTTGCGGTCCACACCGGCAGGCAGCGCGAGTTCGCTACCTTTGGCCTTGGTCTTCTTGCCCTTGGCGGTGACTGCCTTCTTGCCGTAACCGCCACCAAAGGCGCTCGCCAAAAGCGGGTTGGACAAGCCATTGCTGCTGGTCATGCCATAGGTGTGGGCAGCCATCTGATAATAGTCCATCTGGCTCCATTTATCAAAAGGATGGTTGTGGCACTGCGCGCAGACCATGCTGGTGCCGAGAAAGACCTGAGTCGTCACCGCCATGTTATCGAGCGGCATGTTGTAGTCGCGAATGTAGAAACCGACGGCCCCATTTTCATACGTCTTGCCATCGGCGGTAACCATATCGCGCACCATCTGATCGTAGGGCTTGTTGGCCTTCAACGACTCGCGGATGTAGTTGCCGTAAGCCGCGCCCGCTGGTTGGCTGTTGCCCTGAGTCAACTGTGACCGAGCACGCAGAATATCCGCCCAGTAGTTAAAGAAGTTCTGCGCATAGCCATCGGAGTCGAGCAACGCATCAATCAGCTTCGCGCGCTTGTCGGCGGCTTTGTCGGCCAGGAAATCAGTCGTTTCCTTGATCGTTGGGATACGGCCCACGATGTCCAGATACACACGGCGAACGAAGATTTCATCGCTCGCAGGCGCATTCGGCTGCTGCTTTTGCTTGGCCAGATTCACGGCAACGAGCTTGTCGATCTGAGCGACCTTGGCCGGTAAATCAACGGCGGCTCGGGTGGTCAATGGGCTGGCGCCGAGGATGGCGGTGGCCAGCACCAATAGGCTGAGGGGGGCAGTCTTCATGGGCAGTAAGGGGTAGGGGTGCGCTGATAACGAGAGCCCCCCGCCGGTCTTTCACGCCATTTCAGCGCCTTTAACCAACAAGATCAGCCGAGGCCCACAGCATCCCGCACACGAGCCAGGGTCTTGCGAGCGACCAGCCGGGCCTTTTCAGCTCCCTCGGCCAGGACTTGGTCCACGTACCGCGGGTTGGCCACCATTTCAGCCCGTTTCTCACGGAAGGGGGCAAAGTAGTCCGTCACGCCTTGCAGCAGGCGCTTCTTGAAGTCGCCATAGCCCACGCCACCGCGCAGGTGATCATCGACCATCGTCTGATAGTCGGCCTCGCTCGCCACCAATTTGTAGAGCGCGAGGATGCTGCTGCCTTCGATGGCCTTGGGCTCCTCGACCGGTGTGCTGTCGGTCTTGATGCCCATTATTTTCTTCTTCAACTTCGACGGCTCTTCAAAGAGCTGGATCGTGTTGTCGTAGCTCTTGCTCATCTTCTGACCATCGAGCCCAGGCACCACGGCGGTCTCCTCCTTGATGCGCGGCTGCGGCAGTTTGAAAAGCCCCTCGCCAAAGGTCTCGTTCATCTTGATCGCGATGTCACGAGTCACCTCCACATGCTGCTTCTGGTCCTTACCCACGGGCACCACGTCGCTGTTGTAGATTAAAATATCGGCCGCCATCAGCACCGGATAGGCGAACAGACCATGCGAGGCCGAGAGCCCGCGAGCCACCTTGTCCTTGTAGCTATGGCAGCGCTCCAGCAAGCCCATGGGCGTGACCGTGCTCAGGATCCATGACAACTCACAGTGCTCTGGCACGTCGCTCTGGCGAAAGAATACGCACTTGGTCGGGTCGAGCCCGCAAGCCAGGAAATCGATCGCCAGATCGTGCACGTTCTCGCGCAGCACCTTCGCATCATGAATGGAAGTCAGCGAATGGTAGTCCGCGATGAAGTAATAAGCGTCGCCTTCATGTTGCAGCTTCAACGCGGCCTCCATCATGCCGAAGTAGTTGCCGATGTGGAGCTTGCCGCTGGGTTGAAGGCCGGAAAGGATGCGCATGAGTCAGAAGAAGGTGAAAAGTCGGAAGTCAAAAGGGAAAAATGGCGCGGAAGAAATCAATGTCACGTCAAAGGCACCGGCTTTGCCTTTAACCACGGCAGCGCCAACACCGATCCGACAATGATCGCCGCGCCCGCGTAGAAACCCAGGCTCATCTGCTCCGTGCTACCGAAGATCAGCGCCGCGAGCACGATGCCGTAAATCGGTTCCAAGTTATAAACGACATTGATCGTGAACATGGACAGGTGCCGCAGCACAATGATGTAGCCCGCATAGCCACCCACGGTGCAGACCTGCGATAGCACCAGCAGCCAGAGCAGATCCCAAGCCCCCGGCACCAGAGGCAACCAGGTGCCAGACACAAAGGGCAGCGCCACCAAACACGAAGCGCATGCCCCCACCATCTGCCAAAAGCACAGCGGCGCAAAGTGATGCCGATGCGTCAGCGTCTTGTTGCCCAGCGCGAACACCGTGGCCAACAGCACCGACACTAACGCCAGCGTGAAGCCCAGCCAGTAGCGCAACTCGACTTGGTAGATCAACGACACCG
>CAXNNN010000211.1:0-6347 GCA_964203095.1 Verrucomicrobiaceae bacterium
CAGCGTAACCAGGGTTGCTCGACGATCTTTACCCGACATGGACCTTACCAACACCAACGACCAACAGTCCTGCGCCAGCCTGGTTCTGCCAGAAACGCTACCTGTGATGGTGCTGTCCGATTGCTATTTGTTTCCCGGCTGCTTCTTGCCGCTGTTCATCTTCGAGCAGCGCTACCGCGACATGCTCGCCCATGCGCTGAGCACAGATCGCATGTTTTGCATCGGCACGCGGATGAGTGGTAAAGGCAAAGAGCCCGACCTGCTCCGCGTATCCACCGCTGGGCTCATTCATTCCTGCGTGAAGCAGGCTGACGGCACCTCGCATTTGATCCTGATGGGCCTGCGCCGCGTGCGGCTCTCCGAGTTGGTGCAGGAGAAGCCCTTCCTCCTGGCCAAAGTGGAGCCTTTGGACACGGTGTCAGCCGATCCTGCCGCGCTGCGTGAGCTGAAGGACGAAGCGCTGGATAGCCTGCCAGAGTGCCCTACGGAGGCCGCTGAAGCCATCCAGGTCCTGTGTGACAAGCTCCGCTCGTGCAACCATTCCGAGATGGCCTGCGACATCCTGGCTTACCACTTCGTCCGTCGCAATGAAACCCTCCGAGCCATCCTCGCCGAACCGAGCGTGGAAAAGCGGTATCATTTGCTGCTAGCGGAATTGAAGTCGGAGTGAGGGCTCTCTTCGTGGGCGTTGTGCAATCGTGTCTATGTTTGGATTGATTTAACGGCTTGGTATGACAAACCAGGACCGCTCAAACCAGCACCACCCTACCTCCCGCCAATGCATTTCCTCCTGACCAACGACGATGGCATAGATGCCCCAGGGCTAGCCGCCCTCACTGCCGCTGTGCGGGCCATGGGCGCGCGTATCACCATCGTCGCACCGGCCACCGAGCAGTCGATGTGTGGGCACCGCGTGACCACGCATTCGCCATTACGGGTCGAGCAGCGCGATGTGGATCGCTACGCAGTGCAGGGCACGCCAGCGGACTGTGTGCGGATCGCCCTGTTCGCGCTGCACCTGAAGCCCGACTGGGTGCTCTCAGGCATCAATCAAGGCGGCAATCTGGGGCAGGACACCTTCATCTCCGGCACCGTCGCCGCTGCGCGCGAGGCCACGTATCACGAGGTGAAGGCCGCCGCCCTCTCGCACTACATCAAGGGCGGCATTCCCATCGACTGGGAGCGCCTTGCCCGGTGGACGACTGAAGTGCTACATGACTTGCAAGCGGAGGCGCTGCCCGAGGCGCACCTTTGGAACGTCAACTTTCCGCATCATCCCCCTGGACAACTGGCCCTGCCCACGCGTGTGCGCTGCCAGCCTGCGCGCTCTCCCTTGAAGGTGAGCTACCAAAGCGAGGCCGATGATGATGCCGTGCTCTATCGCTACACGGCCCGCTACGCCGAGCGCCCCTCGGACGCGGGTTCGGACGTGGCGACGTGCTTTGGAGGAGACATCGCCATTTCACAACTCAGCCTTTAACGCGACGGATTTGCCCCTTGCCTTGGCAGCTGCATGGCAGGAAGTTGGCAACCATGAACCGCCGACTCGCGCCGACTTACAGGGTCCTCCTTGCCTTCCTGCTGCTGTCCGGCACATGGCTCGGGCTTCATCATCAGCTTAGCAAACCTTCCCAGACACCAGCTCAATCCGTGCCCGTGAAGAGCACGGAGAGCAGCCGCCCTGTGGCTGCGATCAATCCGGCATCGGCAAAGCCAGCCCCTGCCGTCCGCCCGCAGCGCCCAGCCATCCCGGGAGCCCAGCACGGCCGTCCCTGGGAGGACATTCCCAATTGGCAGGAGCTAACGCCACGGGCACGCTTGCTCACGCTTCTGAAAGCCCCTTTCGGACTCAGTGACCGCGGCACAGTGCGCGTGCTGGAGCTGGCCAAGGATCAGCTCCATCTGCGACACCTGGAGAACCCGCATCAGCGCGTGGTCAGCATTCCCCCGCAAACGGATGTCGAGGGTGTGCTGCGCGAAGCCGAAGCCATCGCCGCGCAGACGGGCAGCATGCCACAGCTTGTGTTCTACCCGCCTAGTGTCTCAGCTCGCACGGCGACGAATCGCCGTATCCTCTCCGATCAGGTCTTGATGCAATCTGCTCAGGCCGACGCCGTCGTGGCGACCGCGACTCAGGCCGGGCTTCAGGACCCCAAGCCGATGAGCGCGGCCCCTGGTTACGTTCTGGCCAAGGACAATCGCTTTCCCGGAGCAGCGCTGATCGCCGCGGCGGACATGGACAGCGCACCGGGCATCACGGACTCACGCCCTATGTTGGGCATGCAGATGGTGAAGCGCATGACACCAACCGACCCTCTGTTCGCAAGCCAGTGGCACCTGAAGCAAACCAACGGCATCCATGTCAATGCCTCGACGGTCTGGGATACCAACCAGGGCAGCGGCATCAAAGTCGCCGTGATCGATGATGGCGTGCAGCTCACACACCCTGACCTGAGTGCCAATGTCGATACCAGTGACCCCACGCTGCACAAGGATTACGTTAGCGGCGACACCGATCCCTCGCCCTTTGCACCAGCGGACGACCCCGCCACGAAGCTCGTCGACGAGGCTGAAGATGGTGACAACCACGGCACCGCCGTCGCCGGCCTGATCGCTGCGCGGGCGAACAATGGCAAAGGCGGTGTCGGCGTTGCCCCCGAGGCGAAGCTGGTCGGCCTGCGTTTGCTCAGCGACTCGCAGACCCCGGCTGACGAAGCGGATGCGTTCGGCCATCGCAATGATGTCATCCAGATCAAGAACAACTCCTGGGGACCACCCGACGGCATTCCATGGATCCTGGGCGTGGCGGACCCCGTCGTGCTCACCGCCTTGGAGAACGCTGCTAACACAGGGCGTGGAGGCCTCGGCACCATCGTCACCTTCGCCGCTGGCAATGGTCGTGAAGACGATGATCAGTCCAACAAGGACGCGTACGCCAACAACCTGCACACCTTTGCCATCGGCGCCCTGACCAAAACCGGTGTGCCTGCCTCCTACAGCGAATATGGCGCGAACTTGATCGCGTGCGCTCCCGCAGATGGCGTGACCACGACGGATTTGATGGGTCTCTCTGGCTACAACCCTGGCTACGACCTCACCGACTTGACGGACAAGGATTACTCCGACGAATTCAACGGCACCTCCGCTGCGTGCCCGGTCGCTAGCGGCGTCATCGCCCTCATGCTGCAAGCCAACCCAAACCTCGGCTGGCGCGATGTGATGGAAATCCTACTGCGCACAGGCAAGAAAGTCGGCGCTACCGATCCAGAGTGGGTCACCCGCAGTGGTGGACTCAATGGCATCGCGCCCATCAAGCACAATCCGAAGTATGGCGGTGGCATGGTCGACGCCCTGGCGGCGACCACGATGGCCAGCACCTGGCTAAGCCTGCCGACCAGGGACACCCTGTCGAAAGCCGTGACTGGCAACTCCGCCATCCTGGACAACAACGCCACGGGCATCACCAAGAACTTCGACTTCAGCAGTGAGACCCCCACGCGCGTGGAGCAGGTGGAAGTCACCGTCGACATCAGCCACACCTACCGCGGTGACATGACGATTCAGCTAGTCTCGCCCTCGGGCACGGTTAGCAATCTAGCCACCTTATCCAGTGCTGACGGCGGTGAGGAAGCCGAGGACCCCTACGGCCGCGATGTCTTGCCGAAAGCGGAGCGTGGCTATCATGGTTGGACCTTTACCTCCATGCGCCACTGGGGCGAGGGCAGCGTGGGCACCTGGCGGCTGGTCATCGCCGACCGCTCCGCCGTGGATACCGGCACCTTCCACAGCGCCACGATCAAGCTGCACGGAGTGTCAGCGCCGCCCGTGCAGATCACCACCCAGCCGCTTGGCCAGTGGGCGGCGTTAGGTAGCAGTGCGAGCTTCTCCGTAGCCAGCACAGGCTTCGCTGACATCAGTCATCAGTGGCGCAAGGGCACCACCAACATCGTGGGTGCGACCACCACAAGCTACAGCATTCCCGTCGTTAACAGCACTCATGCAGCCAACTACAGCGTGCTGGTGAGCAATGTCACCGGCAGTGAGCAGAGCAATACGGTGCCCCTGGGCGTCTACACGACGGCACCCGCAGCTCTGACGGTCAATGTGACCAAGCCCCTGACACTCACCACGGCAGCCATCGCCTCCGTGGGCACTGTGATCAGCTACCGTTGGCGGAAGAACGGCATCGACCTGACAGATGATCCACTGCCCGCCAGCACGCAGCGCATTCTCGGCACCCGCACGAAGACCCTGACCGTGAAGAACATGCAGGCGGCCGATGCGGACAGCTACGACTGTGTGGTGGCCATCGGCAGCTTGGAGCAGAGCACCGGCAATACCGTCGTCAGCGTGCGGCTCAAGCCGGACATCCAGACCACCGCCTTCCCCACCGACCTGATCGTGAGCAGCGCAGCGCTGAACCTGCCGCTCACCATTGCCAATGGCAGCACCAGCGTGGTCATCGGCGGCTTACCCTCAGGCATGACCTACAGCAGGACCACGGGCGTCATCAGCGGCATCCCGGACGTGCCAGTGGTTAACAAGCCAATCACGGTCACCGCCACCAATCTCGCCGGCACCACCACGAAGACGATCAACCTCACCGTAGCCGCGCTCGACCCCGATGTCGTGGGCACCTTCAATGGCCTCGTCACCCGCAATCCGGAAGTGCAAGCCAACAGCAACTACGGCGGCTACCTCTCCAACCTGAAGGTCGCCTCCACCGGTGCCATCACCGGCGTGCTCAAGCACAAGCAACTGGCCCACGCGATCAGCGGACGCCTCATTGCCACCGCCACTAACGACCCAGGCACCACCCTCATCATCAAGCGCACCGGCCTGCCAGACGCCCAGCTCACCTTCACCATCGACCGTGGCAATGGCAAACTCACCGGCAGCCTGTCGCAGGCCCTCGCCCCCGTCTGGACCGCCGATGTCGAGGCGTGGCGCAATCCGTATGACGCTGAGAATCCCGCCACCACCCTGGCGGGCATTCACAACTTCTGGATGGATCCACCCGTCGGCACCAGCACGGCCAAGCCCCAGGGCGCGGGCAATGGCAGCGCCTCCATCAGCACGCTTGGCGTTGTTAGCCTTGTCTATCACCTGGCAGACGGCACCCTTCTCACCCAGAGCACCACCATCGGCAGCCTCGGCCACATCCCCCTCCACGCCATGCTCTATGCCAACAAGGGCGCGATCAACGGCTGGCTCACCATTACCGACGCCGCCCTACCGGGTTACAACACCATCGGCGGCACCGTGCAGTGGAACAAGACCGGCCCCACGACCACCACCGATCGCACCTACGCCAGCGGCTTCGACTTTGGCGTGCTAAATGCGAGTCTCCTCGCCGTCACCGGCAGCGAGTGGCGCAAGCCCGCCACCACACCGCCACCGCCCGCCATCCTCTGGGGCATCACCGACGTCGCAGCGGACCAAGTCAATGCGGCCCTCACCTTTGCAGGCGGACTCATCGAAAGCGCCGCGCTCTTTGCCGATGCCAACAAGCAGTTCCGCATCAGCACCCTGCACCGGGTCACAATGCCCCTGCCCAACAACGCCACCGTCGTGGTCTCCAGCCTCAGCACCACGAATGGAGCCTTTAGCGGCACCGTCACGCTCGAGGACGCCCTCCCCGCCGTGCTGCGAAAGTTCAGCTACTCCGGTGTCATCTCCCTACACCACCAGAAAGGCCGGGGCTACTTCCTGCTGCCCGGCATTCCCACCACAGCCGCACCGATCCTCTCCGGCAGCGTCGAGTTGAATGAAGTGCCGTGAGCGAGTGCGGCGTCACAACGTTCCAAAGCTGACTGCCTCCTGGAAGACAGGTTTCAATCGGCGAACCCTACGCAACGATCTGTCTGTAGGGATTGCCTTCGTTCTGGTCGATGCGCTCGGGGCGGCCTTTGTGATGGTAGATGAGCTTGGTGTGGTCGATGCCCATGAGGTGCAGGATGGTGGCGTGCAGGTCATGCACGTGCAGCTTGTCCTCCACGGCGCGCAGGCCGAGATCGTCGGTGCTACCGATGGTGGTGCCTGCCTTCACGCCGCCGCCAGCCATCCACATGGTGAAGCCGGTGGGGTTGTGATCGCGGCCATCGCCCTTCTCGCTCATGGGGGTGCGGCCAAACTCGCCACCCCAGATGACGAGCGTTTCGTCCAGGAGGCCACGCGCCTTCAAGTCGCGTAGCAGTCCGGCGACGGGCTTGTCTTGCTCGGCGCAATACTTGGTGTGGTTGGCCTCGATCTTGTCATGCGCGTCCCACTTGCTGCCTGCACCATGATAAAGCTGCACGAAGCGCACGCCGCGCTCGACGAGACGGCGAGCGAGCAGGCAGTTGCGC
>CAXNNN010000212.1:0-6333 GCA_964203095.1 Verrucomicrobiaceae bacterium
GTGCACATCGCTAGGCGTGTGGAACTCCAGGCTGAGTTTGAGGGGCAGAGCTTTGCTAATGGGCAGGGTCAAATCAAGGCGTGGAACCTCGTATTCGCGGGCGATGACTTCGCCAACGACGGCGTGGTTGAGTTGGCCATTCCATAGGCTGCCGGTGAAGGTGCCCTTGGCGGTGATGTTCAAGTGCAACATGCCGCCGAGGTCAGCATTCAAGGTGCGGTGGCGATCAAGTTGCAATGCTACCGGGCGCACAAGCTCAAGAGGTATGGGAATTCGCGGGCGGGCGAAGATGAAGTGCAGTGTGGTGTCAGCCCACAGATGCGGTGTCTGGGCAAGCGAGGCAAGTGTGATGGGTAGGCCGTTTTGCAAAATGCTATCAACGATGTAGCCATCTTCAGGCGTCACTGACAGGAGTGACACGCCTCCGAGTGGTAGCTTGGCCAAGCTGGCCGATACGGTGCCGTGGCCTTCGGCGGTGGTGGCCAGATGCACGGGATCGGTTTCCAGAAGCATCTGATGATAGGTCTCCACCCATGTGCGCCCATCGGGCGCTCGGCGCAGGCTGTCGGGGCTGTAGGCGGGATTGAGGCCGCGTGCTGTCTCCCAGCCATCGGGTAAGCCATCGCCATCGCGATCCGTGGGGGCGATGCTGGCCGCTAGCACAGGCCAGCCACCGACATCGGCCTGCGAATTGACCAAATCGCCAGTGCCGTTTCGCACCTGGCTCAGGATGCGTAGGTCAACAGCATCACGCCGAAGCGAGGCACCGACCTCGGACAGCACATTCGCAGTGGACACGTGCGCCGAGATGACTGGCAGTTCAGCATTGTCGAAGAGCACTGGCGTAGGCAGGAAGTAGGCGGAGCCGAGCGAGCGTGGCACCGAGACCATCCAGGTGGGATCGAGATTACTCGCGCTGTTCCTCCACAGCTCTCCATTGAAGGTGTTGCCCGACCAGTGAGCACGCGCGTGAGTGGAGAGTTCCTCAAAGGCCCAGTAGCGGTAAGCATAGAAAGGGGATTGTGCGATAGGCAGCCAGCCGGGAGCGGTGCCTGGACCAGGGAGATACGCGTTGTTAACGAAGTTTACTTGGACCGTGGAATCAGTGCTGCGATTCGCTCCGGCTGCCTCCCAGCCCTCAGCCACATCTCCCCAGTCGTAGATGACGTTGTTCCGGAAATCGAGCTTCACTCCCAGCGGATCCTTGGCCACGGGGTCCAGGCCTTGCACCATGGGGGCTCGGTCGGAGTGATGAGCGTAAAGATTGTGATGCAAGCTTAGCCGTGCGCCATTGCGGCCACGCAGCAGTGAGCCCTTGCCATGCGGTTCGCCACTGGAGTGCACAGAGCGATACAGGCTCTCGGCGATCAAAGACCACTGCACCGTCACATCGCGTGCATCAGGCGTGACGCTGAGGACTTCGTCTATGCCCCAACTCGCCGACACATGGTCGAGGATGATGTTCTTGCCGCGCATGATGCTGACGGCATCCAGGTCCGCGCGTCGCAGATCGCCCAGGCGGAAGCGCAGGTAGCGCACGATGACTTCGCTCGCTTGAATGCGGAACTCATGCCCTGCAATGGTGATGCCATCGCCGGGGGCCGTTTGTCCTGAGATGGTGAGGTGAGAATTGCGCACGACTAGCATGGTCTTTAGCCAGATAGTGCCTGCGGTGCGGAAGACGATGGTGCGCGGTCCGGTCGCGTCGACGGCAGCGCGAAGGGAACCTGTGCCTGAATCATTGAGACTGGTTACGGGGATCACGCGGCCAGCACGACCACCGATAGTCCACTTGCCCACGCCTTCCGCACCAGGAAAGGCGGATAATGACTGCGCTGTGCACGTGCTCGTCGCCCATAGCAGCGCTAGGCTGACGAGTGTTAAGATGTAGCGCGTGGAGAGTGAGGGAAACACGTTGCTCGGCGATGATGCCAAACCAGTTAACGTCAACGCTTGGCTGCTATTCCATCATGTTTGGCTGCAACTCTCAATCTCATCTTCGAGCTCTCCTATGTATTTTGTCTTTTTCTGCCCCATCTGAAAATTACACTTTCCCAAAGCTTCCTCTAACTCTAATCTCACCGGGTGAACCCCAAGCGCATGTATTTAAGCATCTGGATCGGCATTGTCATGAGCACCTCGCAGAGCGGGTGTTCGGTTTTCCCAAAGCAAGAGCTGGCAGATGGCACGCAGGTTCGCCGCGCAGTTGCTGTGGAATCTGATCCTCAGCCTCAGAGCACCGTTGGGAGCATCATCAATCCGAATTCCACGCTGCCTCAAGTGCCGCCACCCGGCGTGCGTGTGCGCTACACTCAAGTGCAGACCAACGAGATGGCGGTGGCCATGACCTTTGATGACGGTCCGCACGCGACCTTCACCCCGCGCCTGCTCGACATCCTGAAGGAGCGCAACATCAAGGCCACCTTCTACGTCGTCGGCAAGTGTGCGAAAGCCTATCCGCACATCATCCGCCGAATCCTGGCCGAGGGGCACGAGATCGGCAACCACACCTGGGATCACAAGGCGCTGAGCAGCCTGTCGGACGAGCAAGTGCGCAAGGAGTTGAAGATGACCGAGGACGCAGTTCTCGAAGCGAGTGGTTACCGCATGCGCTCCATGCGTCCCCCATATGGCGCGACGAATCTGCGCCTGAATCAAATGTGGTTCAAGGAGTTCGGCTACCCAACCATGATTTGGTCCGTCGATCCGCTGGACTGGAAGAATCGCAATTCGGCTACTGTCACCAGCCGCATTGTCAGCAACGTGCACAAAGGGGCGATCATTTTGGCCCACGATATTCATGGCACGACGGTGAACGCAATGCCCTCGACCCTCGACCAAATCCTGGCCAAGGGATATCGTTTCCTCACGGTCGGGCAGCTCTTGAATTTGGAGAAGAGTTCGATGCCTGTGGGGGTTGTCGTGCCGCCCACGGTTGATCCTACCGAGATGCCAGCCAAGACTCGCCGCTCGTCCTAGTCAGGGCACGTCGGGTGAGTTTTTTCCATGATCGGCGACGCCTACTTTCATCTGCGCGAGCAACTTGGCACCGACCTGCTCCAGCTGGCCCAGTTGGTGCAGACCCATGGCGGATCGCCCGATGACGGGCAGATCCTGTCGAACCTCATCGCGAGCCTCGACGACCCGTTTGTTTTCGTCGTGGTGGGTGAGGTGAATGTGGGCAAGTCCACTTTCCTCAATGCCCTCTTCGGGGCGGAAATCTCACGTATGGGCGTCATGCCCACCACGGACAAGATTCAGTTCTACAAGCATGGTCCATTGCATATCACGACCTCGGTTGGGCCGACGATCAATGAGGTGCGACTGCCGCTCGACTTCCTGCGCAACTACCACGTGGTCGATACTCCAGGCACGAACTCCATTGAGCACGAGCACCAGCAGATCACTGAGCGTTTCGTGCCCATCGCCGATCTCGTAGTCTTCGTTTTCAGCGCCATGAACCCATGGGGTGCCTCGGCATGGCAGTTCCTGGAAAAGGTGCACCGCCAATGGATGAAGCACGTCATCTTCGTGCTGCAACAGTGCGATCTGCGAACGCCTGAGGAGATCCAAGTCATCACCGACTACATGCGGCAACTGTCGCAGCAGCGCTTCGGAAAAGAATTTCCATTGTTCCCCATATCGGGCAAGAAAGCGTTTCTCGCTCGCACCTCGGGTTTGGACACCGATCGTCTATTGAATGAGAGTGGTTTTCTCGATCTTGAGCATCACATCGACCAAGTCGTCATACAGCATCCGCATCGGCTGGCGAAGTTCGCATCGTCGCTGCGGATCGCTCGACAGGTGCTTGATAAGTTGATCGAGACCAGCACTGCACAGCTCGACGATCTCCGCAAGCACTGCATGGTCATCGACGAATTGCAGGCCGAGCGCAGCGTGCAAGTGCTGCGCACGCAGGCAAAGTTCGAAGTCGCCGTTCAGACCACTAGCCATGATTACGAGGACTCTGCCGGACGCATCGCTGATCAAGTGGATCAGTGCCTCGCCCTGAAGGCTGCCTTTAGGGCGGTGAAGGAGGACACGCGCATGCCGCAGAACCTCGATCATCGACTTTATCAGGAACTCATGGGCCGATCCGGTGAACGCTGGCAGCAGATGGCCACCGTTCTCGAGGATGACTTCAAACGCTTCGAAAACTACATGTCACACCGCTGGCGCGGAGAGCTGTATTTGTCAGAACTGCGCAGCAAGGACGACGCTGAACCCGCAAGTGAAGAAGCGCGTCGCCGATTCATCGCGAAGATCGATTCCACGCTGCGGCGCTTCGTTCTCGGGCTCCAAATCCAAGAGACGCTAGCCCCAGGTCTGGTGCGTTCGTGTCAGCAGAGTCGTCGCCTCCCATGGCTATTGGGGCCTCTCGTGGTGAGCACGGGGGCCGCCTTCTATTGGCTGGGCTGGCAGGCCGGCTGGATCGGTGTTGGGACCACGCTCTTCATGGCCTTGGTCCTGCTCCTTATGCTGCGCAGCGGCCTGCGCAGCACACGCCGGAAGCTCGCCGAGCAGTTCGATACCGCTCGGGATGCGCTGCGCGAGATGCTGCGTACCCAAGTGGTGGACGAAACCGAGCACGCGTTCGGCCTCTTCACCCGCATACTGCTGCCCGCGCGCCAGGATAAAGAACTGCAAGAAGCCCGCCGCACCGCCGAGGCCAGCGAACTGCACGACCTACGCGCCTCCTTCCAGAAGCTGCAAGATGAGGTGAAGGTCGCGGGTGTGTGAGGCTTTGGGCCAGTCTCTAAAAACGGTCAAGAAATGGACCGACGGTAGCTACGGGCAAGGGTGGAGCTGTGCGAACGGCAGAGATGTGGAAGGCGACCATTGAGGATGTCGCGAAGCGATCGAGCGCGATGAATGTGAAGGTGGGAGTTCCGTATCGATGCGATGTCGAAACCAATCACGAAGCCGCCCTGTCTAGCCGCTTCGCCGGAGTGACTTCGACACCGTTCGAAGACAGTAGTCCAACATTTGGGGAGCAGGTTTGGCGGGTATTGACTTGAGATAAGCGTTCACGTTAGTCTCGCCTTATGAAGGTTTTGTTGGCAATTGTGTTGGTCGCGGTGCTTGCGGTCGCAGGTGGCGGATATGCCTTGCTCATGCGTGAGCAGGGTCAGTTGCATCTCGATCTAGCGACGGCGCTGGTGGCGGTGAAGAAGATGGAGAATGAGACCCAGGCTCTCCGCACCGAGCGCGACAAGCTGAAGTCCGAAACGAAACGGCTTGCGCAACAGGTCGCGACCGTGACGCAGCAGGCGAAGGCATTGGCTGAAGGTCAGGGGGTGGCTGCCAAGTCCCCTGCCGCAGGGCAGGGGAGCAGTTCCGTCATGGGCGCCGCGGGCGGCAAGCCCATGAAGGACACGATGACTGAGATGATGAAGAATCCTGCCATGCGCGAGATGGCGAAGCAGCAGCAGATCGCCATGATCGACCTGCAATACGGCGGCTTGTTCTCAAAGTTCCAACTTGATGACACCGAGAAGGCCAACTTCAAGCAACTGCTGGCTGAACGTGTGGGGTTGGAGGCCGACATGACCATGAGGCTGATGGATGACAAGCTGACTCCGCAGCAGCGGCAGGCCATGATCAAGGCAATGCAGGTCGCCAAGAAACAGAACGACGACAAGGTTCGCACCTTCCTCAATAACGAGCCGGATTACCAATCCTTCCAGAACTGGGAGGACACCAAGAACGAGCGGATGCAGCTCAGCATGGGGCAGTCGGCTTTCAGCGGCACGGGCGAACCACTGAGCACGCAGCAGGAGCAGCAATTGGTCGACGCCATGTATCAAGTTCGCAAAGAACCCAGCTCGGTGCCTGACATGAGCAAGATCGAGAATTTCGATCCCCGCCATCTGGATGCTGCCGGGCTGGATCGCCTGATGGCGAAGCTGGATGCCGACGCGCAGCGCGTGTATCAGAGGGCCTCCACCTTCCTGACGCCCAATCAGATGAAAGCGCTGAAGACCATGCAGGAGCAGCAGCGCTCCATGGCCGAGTATGGCCTGAAGATGTCGGCGTCGATGATGAACGGCCAGCCCAAAAAGTAAGCGCTGGTGTTCTCTTACTGGGCAGTGGGCACGAGGCGGTCCATGCAGTCATGCTAGCAGCGACTTCTTGATCTCGCCGTGGATGTCGGTGAGCCGGAAGTCACGGCCTTGATAAGGATAGGTGCGCTTGGTGTGCTCGATGCCCATGAGATGCATGATGGTCGCATTCAAATCGTGGACGTGAACAGGGTCGCGCACGATGTTGTAGCGGTAGTCATCGGTCTAGCCGTGGGTGTGGCCCTTCCGAACGCCCGCGCCTGCCATCAGC
>CAXNNN010000213.1:0-6322 GCA_964203095.1 Verrucomicrobiaceae bacterium
GTTCCGGCTCCGCTCGGGGCTACGCCCCCTCGCTCCACCTGCACTACAGAACCTGTGTCGCGTCGCAAGCGTCTTGCATCAGCACGAAACCAAACGAAAATCACCCCACCATCCGCATGATGGTTTTAACGAATCAGCGGACATCCCCAATTGATAAGTTGCCACCCGTAACCAGAATAATTCGTGCGTCTGCAATCTTCTGTCGCGCCACGCGATACATCGCTTCCCTCTGTTCCGGCTTTTGCATCAGCGCTGTCATCTTGGGATTGGCGAGGGCGGCTCGATTGCGTGGAACAAGGCTCATTCTGAAATCCTAGCACCGCCCCGCGCCGGAGATCAAGTTGGACATCCTTAATCGGAAGCAGGGGAGCAAGGGATTGAAGTTCCCCTTCTAGGGGAATGGTAGCCATGCGGCGAAGGGCGAGCCATCGCTGCAAGCGCGGAATCGCTGTAACGATTCTGTAATGGATTTTGGAGGTTATTTGGTGCATTCCAGTGCATTAATAGTGTTCTAATGAACACATTTGACGGCGTGTGGATTGTCCCTCTGTTTTTCATTGGAAGCCTTATTCTACAGGGTTTTGAGTCACTTGTGAGGCTTTTGCACCCGTCAGGAATCGAACCTGAACCTGCGGTCTATCAGGCCGATGGAAATGACGCGGATGTTTTGAACTTCGCTGGCTCCGTTGATCGTGATGGCGAGAAAGTGTTCCTGTTTGCGGTCGGCGTAGTGTCGGATGAGAGGCAGAACATCGGCAGGAGTTTCGATCTTCATGCCTTCCGGCTTGATGCGGCGGCGGGCCAACTCGATGGCGGCGAGGATCAGCGTGGCTTTGGCTTCACCGACGCCGTCGAGATCAATCAAGTCTTCGGGCCTCACGCTGAGACCTTTCTCGTCGATCACGCGGGTCAACTTGGCAGCCAGCGTCATCACATCCACCTGCTGCGTGCCTTTGCCGAGAAGGACAGCCAGCAGCTCTTGATCGCTGAGAGCGGCGGCTCCTTTCGCCAGCAGCTTCTCGCGTGGCCGGTCATGTTTGGGAATCTGGTCGATGGTTTTGCTCATGGATCACGCAGCCTCGGCAAGATGATGGTGGATCACGGTCACGGCCATGATGTCAAAGATCACGCCGGTGTCGGTGTATTTGGGATCGCTCAATTCCTCGTAGCGGCCACGGTGCTGGTAGGCATGCTGAATCTCATGGTTCACCTGGCCCTGATAGGAGCTTTCAAGGAAGAGCAGGTCCAGTTTGTGAGCCTGCACGGTCTGAGCGATGACCATATCCTTCGTTTCTCCTCCGTGACCTCCTTGACCTGGAGCGCTTCATCTTCGGTGATCGCGAACTTGAGGCGAATCTGCTCGATCATGTCAGGCACGGAGACTTTCATCGGCGGTGGGCCGCCGCTGCTGCCTTTGCTGGGCTTGAGCTTCACGGTTCCGGGCGTGTTCACCTCGCCTTGGAATTGCACCGAGGCGCGCACGACTTCGGTGGCGAGGATCAGCTTCTTCAGCTCGGACACGGTGCCTGCTTTGATCAGTTGCGGCCCGACGAACTCGGTGAAAGCGGCAAACTCGCGAATCTCTGGCGGGTAAGTGAAGCACGACGTCAGGAATTGAACGCTCTTTACATAGCGCGCCAGCAGATAGACAAAGGCTTTGCGCTACTCGGGGTCGTTGAGCTTTTCTTGAAAGCGCGTGCGCAGTCCTGCCACCCGCGTGCTGACCCAGCCGCTGCCAATGCCATGCTTCGCAACGGCCTGAACAAACTCCGCTGCATCCGTCTGCGTGAAGACACCAGCGGCCAGAATCTCCTCATGCAGCTTCACGCACTGGTTCTCGTCTGGCTCTCCTGGCTCAAAAGGTGTGCCTTTCCGGTATTTGACAAAGGCTTTGAGGATCGCCTTGGCGTTGTTGGTGAAATCCACCACGACCACATCGGACTTGTCATCGTAGCAGCGATTGAGGCGTGACACGGTCTGCACGGCGTTGCGATCCACCACGGGTTTGTCGAGGAACATGTCAGCGAGCGGCGGATGGTCGAAGCCTGTCTGAAACTTGTTCGCCACCACCATGATGCGGTAATCCTCGCCGTCGTTCAGGTTATTGATCGTGTGCTCGCTGATCTGGGCATTCGTTGTCGGATGGGTGAAATCCGAGAAGGCATACAGCACCTTGTAGTCCGCTCCGCGTTCCTTGAGCTTCTCCTTGATGATCTCGAAGTAGCGCAGCTCGGCCACACGGGAACTGGTGACGATCAGTGCCTTGGCGCGCCCGCCCACCAGAGGCTTCACGTTCTCCTCGAAGATACGCAGCATCACCTCCGCCTTGTATTGGATCAGGCCATCATCGGCAAAAGCCACGTTCTTGAGTGCCTTGGCGACGACGCCGGCGGGAAAGAGTTTCTGCTCCTCGTCTGGTGTTGGCACGATCTTGCAGCGCAGGTTATAGAGCGTCTTGTAGGACAGGATGCTCGTCGCCACATCGACAATGTAACCTTCGGCGATGGCCTCGGCCTCGCTGTAGGTGTCGAAGGCTTCGCCAAACAAATCCACCGTCGCCTGCGCGGGTGTGGCGGTGAAGGCGAAGAAGAGCTGGTTGCCGTCATGCTCGCGGATGATCTTGGCGATGGCTTCCTCATCGTCTTCGCCATCCTCGGCGGCATCGTCTGCACCGGCATTATCCTTGTCGCGGAGCGGCACACTGCGGAACGGCACGCGGATGGCGGCTCCCATCTTGCCTTCTTGAGAGCGGTGCGCTTCGTCGATCAGGAAGGCCACTCGCAGATGTCCGCTTGCTCCAGCTTGCCATTCTTGTGCTCACGGATGAGGAAGTCCGCGATGTGCTTTTGGAAAGCCAGTTCTGGAGGTTGGCGGGGCATTCAGATTTGCTAGGCAGGCAACTCCTCGCGCACCGTTGCACCACAGGCAGGGCAGCGAAATGTGTCCCCCGTCCGTTCATGAAATCGCAGGCCCGTATCTGCTTCGTTGGAGCCAAGATGATAGGTGATGAGCCGCCCTCCGATGACCACGTCCTCCTGCAAGCCGCATTCGGTGCAGGCCGGCAGTTCGCGATCTCCCGCAAACAATCCCGATGCCCGCGCCTTCATTTGCAAGGCGACGAGTTCCGTGGCGAGTTGGCGCAAGGCTTTCATCTTCTCACTTCATTCTGCCGGCATCAGCACTGGGATGACCTTGTTGCCGTGCCGGCGGTAGATTTTGAAATCACGGTCGAAAGTGAAAACCACATGGCCGGGGTGCACTTCCGAGAGCCTCACAAGGCAGGCATCCGCCAGCGACATCGGGCGCTCTCGATAGCGCCGCATCAGCGTCCGCAGGTCTGCCAGTTGATCTTCGATCTCCAGACTCACCCGCAGCACTCCACGCTCCAGTAGGGCGAACAGCGGGTCGGTCTCGCGCCCTTCGCGCTTCAGCAGGATGGCCGCCTCAGTCAGCACCGCCTCACATGTCAGCATGGGAGGTTTCAGTTTTTTCCATTGCTCGCAGACCCAGTCATGGTGCGCGCTGCCGTCGGCCAGGTAGCCCACCAGCGGTCCGGTGTCCACGATCGCTGCCTTCACCGGCCAAAGCCCTCCATGTGGGCGGGATGGGTCGCCAGATCGCGCGGCAGACCTTTCAATGATCCGGCCAGATCATGCGCCAGATCGTAGCAGGACGCCTCACCGTCGGCCTTGGGCGCGGAGAGCGTTTGCTCCAGGCACTCACGCACCACAGCAGACTTCGTGGTGCGCCGCTCGCGCGCCACGCGGTCCAGATGTGCCAGCAGGCGTTCAGGCAGCTTCAAAGAAAGAGTGCTCATGCTTTGATGGTAATACAGCCAAAATTCGCGCGCAATACCTTCCTCACCCCTTCGTGCCAGCCCGTTCCTGAATCGCCCGCACCTCCGACTCCGTCACCCGCCGCTGGCCGGTCACGCATTCGTGGATCAGGGACTCGCGGTAGGCGAGCAGAGTTTCGATCTGTTGTTCCAAGACGTCTCGCAATTGCCGAATGCGGCTTAGCTCAGCCTCAAGATGTTCGACGATGGCTTGCTGCTCGGGAACCGGTGGCAGGGGGATGTAGTTCCCGCCGAGTTGCACGTAGTTGATGTTGGGCTGTCCTCGCCGTGCGGAATGTATTCGTCATCTTTCACGTAATGGCGATGCGTCCACTCGACGGATATAACTTCGGCAGCGCCGAGCGCGGCGGTCATCACTTTGGCGACGTTGTCGGCGGGCTGGAGGGTGGTGGCGCGGTAGTTGAAGTGCTCGATGACGTCCTGAATGTTCTCGGAGAAGCCGTTGATGTAGGCGCGGTAGTTGTCCTCCAGGAGCGTCTGGTCCTCTTCCATGACCTTGTGCAGGGTCCAGTCGGTCATGTTCGAGAACGGGCACTGCTGCGGGTTCAGCTCTAGGTTTTTCACCAGCTTCGCCAGTTCCTCGTCGGTGATCTTGGGCCGCTCCTTCCGAATCTCCGCCGCCTTTTCCTCCCGCCACTGGATCAGCACACACTCCAAGCGCCGAATGACGATGATGGGCAGGATGACGGACTGATATTCATAAGCTTTGAACTTCCCGCGCAAGCGCACGGCGGATTTCCAGATTTCCCCCCGCGAGGTTGTCGAACTTGGGCTTGTTGAGATGTAGAGACATGAAGAAAATTGGGCCGCTGCCAGGCTTGAGGCACGGGCGATGCCATCAAAGGCGGAGAAGCTGCCCATGGCAAGGTGTGGCGCTCGATTCTGTCCAGGAATAGAGCGGTGCCCAGATTTTTGTTTTTTCCAGGGATGGCTATGGCCTTTTGCGTTTTCCCATTCTGTGCCAAATCTCTCCACCATGCGCCTCTGCCTCATCGCCCTCCTCACGCTCGCTTTTGTCACCTCGGCCCGTGCAGAGCAGTTCGTGCTCTTTGATGTGACGTTCACCTTCACGCAGGAAGACGCGCTGAACTCGAAGCCGAGTCAATCGCACTACTACCTCAAAGACGACCGCCTGAATCCACAGCGTCCGAAGGACTGGACGACGCCGGACGATTATCGCAACGGCACGGCGCATCTGCGACTGGAGGTGCTCGAAAAACCAGCGGGCGATCAGCCCACTTCCTGGAGCGTGTGCTACATCCCTTACAAAGGCCAAAACCACGGCTACGGCTGCATCGGCACGGGCGCGTATTCCAAGACAGGCGTGATCGAAAAGGATCTCTCGATGACCACCTTCTGGCAGAACAACGATATCATCTGGAGTCAGGGCATCAAAGAAATGCACCTCGTGCTCAAAGACGACAAAAACCTCCATGCCCACAAGCGCCCCGATCCCGAGAAGTTCTTCCCCACCAAGGTGCGCATGACGCTGATCCAGGTGTCGAAGGGCGCAAAGTATGATCCAAAGGGGCTTCCGAGCAGCACGAAGCCCTGATTACTTCACCGTCGGCAGAATTACGCGTGAGGCGTGTTTGGCGTCATGCCAGATCGTGTTGATCGCGGCGATGCCGGGCTCGGTGACGAAGTGGGTGATCGGGCTACCGGTCTGTGTGTTGGGTTCGAAATACGGCGCGCCGGTGCTGGCGATGGTGATGCGAACTTGGTGCCCTTGGTTGAAGATGATGCTCACCCAGCCGATGTCCCAGGCAAGCTTCGTGACCTGGCCAGGCACGAGCAGCTTCTGATGATCGAATCCCTCGTGATAGCGTGCACGCAGTGGGTAATCGACCAGCAGGATGGAGCGGCCATCGGGATACACATCCGTCACGCGCAAGACGAAGTCGGTGTCCTTCGCCGTCGAGGACACGAAGACCTCGGCCTTGATGCGTCCAGTGACTTCGAGCGGTTCGGTGAGCACATCGCTGGTCCAGGTGCGGATCTCGGCCTGCTCTTCAAATGCACGTGCATCCCTGGCTCCTGGGAAACCAACGGTGTTGAGAATCATCGGGCGAGTCGGGTCGCTCGCATACGAGGTGCTGGCGCTCGGCGCGGAGGGCTTCTTGGTAGCCAGTTGACCATTGGGTTGCAGGAACCAATCCGCTGCGGTGCTGGCAGGCGGGAAGTCTTTGGCCTCGCGCCAGACATTACCAGGAGCACCGGCTTCACCACACGCACCCATCACATAGTATTTCACGGGCGTGTCTTTCTCGATGCCGTTGTTCTCGCCTTTGAGGTAGTGGTTGAACCACTTCGTCATGTGCGCATACACGTCGAAGAAGGCATTCTCCGGGAACACGAGTTCACCGATCTTGTTCGACTTCGGATAGCCGCCATGCAGCCAGGGGCCAATGATGAGTTGCTGCTGACCGCGTGAGTTTGGGCCGCCTTTCTCATTGCGCCCGATGA
>CAXNNN010000214.1:0-6313 GCA_964203095.1 Verrucomicrobiaceae bacterium
CAGACCCCTTCACAAGAATGCTCGGCCATCACTCGGAGGGATGGCACGCTGGAGGTCTATTTCATCACGAAGCCAGAGAGTGACTCCATCTCACTCATGCGCTCGAAGGACGGCGGACTCACCTGGAGCGCGGCTAAAGTCGCCTTCACCATCCCAGGCAAGGCGCACTTCGGCGTCCAGGCCGTGGAAGCCGCTGACGGCAGCGTGCAGATCGTCTTCCATCTTCTTGGCGAAGGCCCCGGCGGATACCGAGGCAGGCTCTACGAAGTTTATCACACGCACACGATAGCTGACGGCACCTGGACAAAACCGCAGCGTGTCGTGCTTGGTTATGTCGGCTCCATTCGCGGCTTCGTTCAGCTTAAATCTGGACGCCTCGTGCTCGGTGTGGGCGTCGCTGTGCCTGCGCGCGCGAAGGAGCCCGAGTCCGATCCTGATCTCGGGTGGAACGACACCGTCGC
The DNA here is from genome assembly GCA_964203095.1 of Verrucomicrobiaceae bacterium. Classification (GTDB taxonomy): domain Bacteria; phylum Verrucomicrobiota; class Verrucomicrobiia; order Verrucomicrobiales; family Verrucomicrobiaceae; genus JAEUHN01. Next base: position 462 of record CAXNNN010000214.1, read on the forward strand.
GTATTACTCCGATGATGCCACGCACTGGCAGAAGTCGCCCCATATTCTGAACTTCGAGTTGGCCGGAAAAAACACCACCCGCTATGGGGCCATCGAGCCCACACTCGTGCAGCTCAGCGACGGGCGCGTCTGGATGCTCATCCGTGATCGCGGTGGCCGCTTGTATGAGTCATACTCCGCAGATGGCTCACGCTGGTCAAAGCCGCAGCACAGCAGCTTCATCTCGTCCGACTCACCCGCCGAACTCCTGAGGCTCAAAGATGGCGGCATCCTCATCCTGTGGAATCCCTGCCAGTTCTGGACCAACCCACGCAGCTACGCCATGGGCGGACGCGATGTGCTCTGTGCCGCCATCAGCACCGACGACGGCAAAACATGGCATGGCTACCGCGAGATCCTCCACGAGGCCGATCAAGTCAGCCGCGGTGATCGCGGCACCGCCTATGCCAGCGCCACCGAAACCGCCAATGGCAAAATCTTCGTCTCCGCTGGTCAGGGCGAGCACAAGCGTGCCATGCTCCTCTTTGATCCGCAGTGGCTCATGGAGAAGCGCTTCACCGATGACTTCACGCATGGCCCCATCGCCTGGACTCAATACGGTGACACAGGACTCACCATCTCCACCGACAAGCAGCACCTCATCCTCCCCCTGAAGGCGACAGGCATCAGCGGTGCCTTACTAAACTTCCCCGCGCTCGCTCAAGGCACGCTCAGCTTCCGTCTCTGGCTACCTGCCGAAACCAGTGAGACCACTCTTGGGCTCAACGATCACTTCAACCGAATCGATGATCTCAAAGCCTCCGACCACCTCGTCTTCCGCGCCAATCTGCACACGCTCCCGCGCGATGCCTGGCAAGACATCGTCCTCACTTGGACCGATACCAAACTGACCCTCACCGTGAACGGCCAGCCTCATACCACTCTGAAAACCCAACGCCGCGCCATCTCCCCGATCAGCTATCTCCGCCTCGAATCACACTCCGACAAAGGCACCGGTGCCATCAAAATATCCCCCGTGACCACTGCCCCATGAAACCACTGGCACTCATCTCCCTGATCGGCACGCTGCTCCATGCGCAGCTTCCTTTGATGCAGAATCTCGATGGCGATCTGTCGTTCACAGGCAGCACCCCCGCTGAGTCGAAGCTAAAGTTGGAGAAGCTCATCGACGACATTGCCAACGGTCCGGCCACGTCGCTCATGTGGTCCATTGGCGCGGGTTCGGACATCCTATATTACCAGACGAAGGTCGCCAGCACCTGGGGCTGGCGTGTGACGAAATACGACAACGACCCAAAGTGGTGCCCGCGTATCAAGCGCTGTCGCGAGGCTATTGATGCAGGGCTCGACGCACCGCGCATCGTGGGAGAGCAGGCGAGGAAGCGCGGCCTCGCCTTCTACCCATCCTACCGAGTGAACGACGCGCATTATTGCAGCGACCCGCTCAACTATCCTCTCACTGGCAAGTTCTGGATGGAGCATCAGGATGCCAGCATCGGAGTGTCACCTGTGCCGAAAGCTGAAGGTTACAAGCACTTGCTCAACTACGCCCGCGGTGAAGTCCGCGCCTATCGTCTCGCTGTGATCAGAGAGGCCATGGATCGCTATGCGGATGTGATGGACGGCTTCGAGCTCGACTTCAATCGCTTTCAAGTCTTCTTCCCGCCCGGTGAGGCATCTAAGCACGCGCACTTGATCACCGCGATGGTCCAACATGCCCGTAAACACCTTGATGCCATCGCCGCCAAACAGCAGCGCCCGATGAAGCTCATCGTGCGTGTGCCGCCCACGCTCGAGAACTGCGCTTGGTCTGGCCTCGATGTCGCCACCTGGATGCAGCAGCGCCTCATCGACGCCATCATCCCGGCGCAAGTCATGACGCTCTCGCACGACATGCCACTGGATGAGTTTGTGCAAGTGGCGAAGCCAACGGGCTGCGAGGTCATCGGCTCGCTCTATGGCCGATCGGGCTACCACTGGCCGTTCTCCGCTACGCATGACGCCACCGCCTATGCCAAGGAAGTCTCCCGCACGCCTACCGCTCCGCAGTTTCTCGGCGCGGCACTGAATCAGCAGTATCTCGGCGTCTCGGCTCACCAGATCTACAACTACATCCTGCACACGGATCCCATGACCGTGCAGGCACTAACCACTCAGCAGGGCACGCGGCGATATTTGGTAACCACGAGCTACTTTCATGACCGCGAGGGCACGTATGAGTATCGCAAGCAACTCCCCGCTGCCTTGACGCTCGCTGAGAAAACCACGCTTCGAGTGCTCGTCGGTGAAGACGTGTCGAAAGCCAAAGCTCATCTCCGCCTCGGTCTCCACGGTGCCAACAAAGCCTATGCCGACCTTGCCTTGACCGTGCTCATCAATGGCCGTGCTTTCCATGAAGGATCTGCCGCCAAGCAACTCGTCGTCACCACGGGCAAGCGCCACGGCATCGCGCCCTCACCCGCCACCGAGGCCTATGTCCAGTGGCCGATCACTGACGCCACTCTGCTGCGGGAAGGCTGGAACAGCATCGACATTACTCTCACCGCCGCAGCCAAGCCCCTACAACTTGTTGAAACCGAGATCGCCATCGAGCCATGAGCAATACCCAACTTCTCGCCAACTACGAGCGTGACGGCGTCGTGCTTGTCCCCCAGTTCCTCAGCGCCGCTGAAGTCGCCGCCGTGCGGACCGAACTCGAACGCTACATCCGAGATGATCTCGCCACGCAGCCGGTCGATGCGCGCACCTTCGAGAAGGATGAGAAGACCGTGCGCAACCTGTGGCGCTTGGAGAAATACAACCCGTGGTTTCTCGCACTCGGTGAACGTGAAGACATCACGGCACTCATCGCCCCGCTCGTGCATGGCGAGCCGGTGCTTGTCGGTGTCGAGACCTTCAACAAGCCCGCCCGCATCGGCTCAGGCGTGCCATATCATCAAGACAACGCCTACTTCTGCCAGACACCGCCGGACATGCTCACCGTGTGGATCGCCATTGATGCCGTAACCGAGGCGAATGGCCCCGTGTTCTTCGTCAAAGGCTCGCACAACGAGGGGATGCAACCCACGAAGCCCAGCGGTGTGCGCGGCAACAGCATCGGCATGGCCGAGCCATCGCCCGTGCCACTGAGCGAACAGTTCTGCGGTCTGCTCGCGCCAGGCGACGCCACGATCCATCACTGCGAGACGATTCATCACTCCGCACCGAACACGACGGATGACTCCCGCCTCGGTCTGCTGCTCGTGTATCGCGGCAGTCACACCCAGATTGATCCAGCGCTCAAAGGTGCCTACGCTGCCGCCGTCACAGCTACGCCACCCGCATGAAGCCCCAGCGAGATCCCTTTGATGAAACCCACCGCTTTGCAGCGACGCTCTTTCACACCGGAGGGAAGGGCGGCTGGACCTTCGCGCCATTGCCCAAGGCGCTCGTCTTGCCCGTCACAGGCTCTTGGGGCATGACGCCTGTGATCGCAATCGTCGATGGCAAGACTTGGAAGACCACGGTCTGGCGCGATGAAAAATCAAAGAGCGGCTTCCTGCCGGTGCCCAAGAAGATTCGCGGTGCCAAAGGCGCGGGTGACGCGGTGCAGGTTGAACTCCGCATGGATCGCGAGCGCATCCTTGGTCCTATCCATCCTCTCGAATGAAACCTCTGCTACTCATCTTCGCTGGCTGTTCCTCGCTATGCGCCCGCGACATTCACGTCGGCCAGGACATGCCCACCATTGCTCACGCGATCAAGGCGGCGCAGCCGGGGGACACGATTCATCTGGAGCCGAAGGTCTATCGCGATTACGCAGGGTTTTACGGAAAGAAGGGCGAGCCTGGGAAGCCGATCACACTTGATGGCCATGGAGCCACACTCGAGGGCAGTGATCCCCTCAACCCCGCCCAATGGAAGGAAGTCTCGCCCGGCCTCTTCGCCGCTGACAACCTGCTGCCGCAGCTCAATGACGCCATCATCGGGCGCTGGTTCTTCCTCTTCGATGACAAGATGCAGCTCATGAACCGCACGTCCAAGGGCCAGAGCGCTCCCTTGAAGCAACCCGCAGAGCTTCAGCCCGGCGAGTGGACCTTCGTCAAAGATCCCTCACGCGAGAAGCCGCCGTCGAAGGCCATCTACGGCACCTTCTTCATCAAGCTCGCTCCTGGTCAGAAACTGGCCGACGCCAACATCTTCGTTCCCGTGCGCAGCGCGGGCGTGCAGTTCAGCGGGGGCAATGCGCATCTTGTCATCAAGAACCTCACCGCCACCCATCCCTACAACGACGGCTTCAATATCCACGGCGACTGTCGGGAGGTTGTGTTTGAAAACATCCGCGCCATCGAGTGCGGTGACGACGGCATCAGCGCGCACGAGTCCGCGCAGTATCACGTCGATGGCTTCGTCAGCATCGGCAACAGCACCGGCATTTGCGACACCGGCACCGCGCAAACGAGCTACACCAATGTGTTCATCGCTCGCTGCGTCGCCGTCGATCTCTACTTCCTCGACAATGGTCGCTACCGCCTCGCCAACGCGCTCATTCTGTCCTCTGCCCAGAATCCCTTCTCCCTCACCGCTCGCGAGGATCAGCGCAGCGAGCTAGAGATCGACAATGTTCTCATTCGTCGCATCGCCCCCGTTCGGCCCGCCTTCATCGCGAAAACCTCCGTGCTGAAAGCCTCCCGCCTCACGATGGAAAACATCGACTTCGATGCACGCGGCGAGTTGAAGCTCGATAACAGCCTCCTCAACGGCAAGCCCACCAGTGAAAGTGCGCAAGGTGCCGATATCACTGCCCTGATGAAGCTTGCAACTCTGTGAGTGCAGGCCGCGCCTGGTCTGATTGCAGAACCAGAAGCATCGGGTCGTTGGGGGCGTAGTTTAGAGAATTCTCGACCCGACTGAGCCATGACACGACTTCTCCCTCTCCTCCTGATGTCCGCCCTGCTTCATGCCGAGGAGCAGGTGTTTTTTGCCTTTGATGATCACAACATCGCCTGGCAGCACAATCTAAAGCTCACCCTGGAGACCGCGCAGAAGCACCCGACGAATCCCGTGCTGCGCAGCGGCCCGCCCGGCAGCCCGGACCATGGTCATGCGATCCTTTACGGCACAGTGCTGAAACAGGGCGACACCTTCCGCATGTGGTATCTCGGCATGCATGAGCCAGAGATCAAGGCCGGCCAGGCCCCCGGCTGGTGGCGGCCGATGTGCTATGCGGAGAGCAAAGACGGCGTGACGTGGACGAAGCCAGAACTGGGACTGGCGGAGTTCAACGGCAGCACGAAGAACAACATCTGCCTGATTGAGGGCGATCCCCACTCCATGACGCGGGTGAATGATTTCCTCTCGGTGCTGCATGAGCCGAACGACTCCGATCCGACCAAGCGCTACAAGTGCGCCTACATCGCGCACATACCCTTCGACGAGGTCAAAGGCGGCCGCAGCAAGATCGGTCCCAACGAGCGGCGCTGGGGTGCCTTCATCACCGCGACGAGTTCCGATGGCTTGAAGTGGAAATGCGTCGGTGACCGTCCGGCGAATGCAGGTGGCGAGCGCTTCGAGGTGAGCGCGCTGTATCGGTTTGGCGACTTCTATTATGCCACCGGTCAGCTCATCAGCCCGTGGTCGTGGAGAGCGGATGGCAGCGACATCGGACGCGACATGCTCGCGTATCGCTCGCCAGATTTCGTGACCTGGTCGAAGGCGAAGGCGCTGTCGTATGCACGCCCTGGCCAGCTTTCCAATCCGCCGGTCAAAGGCCAGCAAATGCACATGGGCGCAGGCCTATGGAATCGTGGCAATGTGATCGTGGGCCTGCACGGCATGTGGCAGGACGCGGAGCAACCGCCGCCCATAGGCAA
>CAXNNN010000215.1:0-6307 GCA_964203095.1 Verrucomicrobiaceae bacterium
GTCCTCAAAGGTCCAGTTCGTCATTGGCTCACCCACCGAACGCAGAGCCACACCGATCAAGACCAGCAGCAGCGAACGCCACAGCGCATGAACCCACTGCTGAGCGCGGCTTTGACCGAGCGATGAACGACTCATCAACGAGAACGGCAAGGCCACGCCCACCATGAAGCTGAACGAAGGCTGAATCAGATCGTGCAGCGAGCATCCCGTCCACGCCACATGGTCCGTGTGAAAGGCGAGCCATTGCCAAAATGAGCTGTCAGGAAAGTGCTCCGAGACCTGACCCACATGCAGCATCTCCGCCGCCATCAGAAACATGACAAAGCCGCGATAGGCATCGAGCGATGTAAGACGCTCGGGCTTGGGGGAGGAAGCGGAGTTCATGGGTGGGAATCGCAGCAGAAAGCATCGCGTCCGTCAATGCGTCTTGTCCTGAATGATTCGCTTCTTTGCCTTCCTCTTGGTATCCTGCTCAGCTTTCGCTCTTGAACCCCTGCGTGATCGTGAGGCAATGCTCGCTGAGTGGCAGCGTATTCTCGGTCCGTTACCAAAGGCCAAGGCACCGCTGAAGCTCGAAGTGCTGAGCGAGGAGAAGCTGCCGGAGTTCACCCGGCAATATGTGCGCTACCAGATCACCGACGGCGTGTGGACGGATGGCTATCTGCTCATTCCACCCCTCGCTGAAGGTAAGAAGACGGTGGGTGTGGTGGTGTTTCATTCGACGGTGAAAGTGCAGGCCCAACTGGTCGCGGGCATTGATCAAAGTGTGCCTGACAAGATGCAGGGCGTGCACATGGCGAAGCTGGGCTACGTGGCGCTGTGCCCGCGCAACTTCCTCTTCAATGAAGGTGCCGATCTGAAAGGCAACACACTGAAGGTGCTCAAGGACTGGCCCACGGGGATGGCACGAATGTTGTGGGATGGCATCCGTGCGCTGGATGTGCTGGCCTCGCTGCCGCAGGTGGATGCGAATCGGCTGGGCTGCATCGGTCATTCGCTCGGCGCGAAGGAAGCGCTCTATCTCGCGGCCTTCGATCAGCGCGTGAAAGTGGCCGTTTCCAGCGAGGGCGGCGTCGGTTTGTCGATGAGCAACTGGGAGGCGGATTGGTATCTTGGTCCGCAGATCAAGGCTCCCGGCTTCAATCACGATCATCACGAACTGCTCGCCCTGATCTCACCGCGTGCCTACCTCTGGATTGGTGGTGACAGCGCGGACACCGATGCGGGGCTGGATTATCTCAAAGCCGCGCAGCCTGTGTTTTCAAAGATGAGAGTGACCCACCACTTACAGTTTTTCAACCATCGGCTCGGCCATGCTTACCCGCCTGTGGCGCGGGAGCGGAACGATGCGTTTCTGGTGAAGCACTTGGGGAAGTGAGCGCTATCGCTTCGACACGGCACCAGCCCCATTGAGGAGCTTCTCCAGATTGGCGTCTGCCTTGACGCCTTTCTTGATGGCGTCGTTGTAGTGCTTGCGGGCCTCGTCCCATTTCGGTGGGTCGGAGGTGGCGTAGAGCACTGCGAGGTTGAAGTCGGCATCGCCGTAGCCAGGGTCAATGGCGAGGGCGCTTTTGAATTCTTTCTCAGCGCGGGCAGTGAGGCCCATCTTGCTGGTGATGACACCCAGGTAGTGCCGGGCGCGGGCGTTCTTGCCGTTGAGTTCTAAGCTCTTTTCAAAGGCAGCTATCGACTCGTTCAAGCGATCACGACGGAAGAAGGTGACGGCCAGCATGTAATGCGCGGCGGCGTTCTTGGGGTCGTAGGTGATGGCTTTCTTCAGCGTGGCTTCCGCATCGTCCAGCTTGTCCTGCTGCACACGCGCCCAGGCGAGACCTGCAAGACCGGTGGCATTCTTCGGGTCGGCGCGCAGCACGTCTTCATATAAAGTGGCGGCTTCGGCGAGCTTTCCTTCTTGCAGCAGCTTGTTGCCTTTGTCGATCAAGGCGTCAATCTCAGCCAGCGCCTTGGCGGCGGCGTCATCCTTGGGCTTGGTCGGTTCCGCTTTCGCATCGGACTTGGCCATCAGCGTGGCCTTGATGCCACCGGCACCCATGATCTCTTGCAGTTGAGGTGTGGTGAAGAGCTTTTGTTCCTCGGCTGACAAGGCGAGGCGTTCGCCGCCGAGTTGCTGCACTTGGTCGATCAGGTCTTTGGAGGCGCTTTCGGTCTTCTGCATCTCGGCGATGATCAGGCGCTTCTGTTCTTGCTGGCGTGCTTGCTGGCGCAGTTGGCGGGTAATGATGCCTCGCAGCAGCTCGTTCTCGGCCGCGATCTGAGGGTTGGTGGACTCGCTCTTCTTCGGGTTGGCGGCCATCTCCTTGATCTTCTTCAACTCCACCGTGAGTTCGGCTACCTGGGTCTCGAAGGCAGCGTTGTCTTTGCGCAGTGTGGCGAGCTCTCCCTGGATGGTCGTCAGCTGGCCCTTCAGCTGCACGATCTCCTTGTCCTTGCGCGTCACGTCGGCTTGCAGCGTAGTGACTTGCCTGCGGGCCTCATCCAGATCTTTGCGCAGCTTTTCGTTCTGAGCCACCAGCGCCTTGATGTTCTCGGGCATGGGGCCATTCTTTTTGAGCATGACGTTCTCGGCTTGCAGTCCCAGGACCTTGGTCTGGGCGGCGTCGCGCTCCTTAGCCAACTTATCGCGGTCAGCCACGGCGGCGTCCTTGGACTTCTGCGATTCGTCGCGTTGCTTGGCCAAGTCATCGCGCTCCTTCTGCACGGCGGTCAACTTCATGGTGGCCTCGGTCAACTGCTTGCTTTGCGTCATCACGGAGCCTTCGGCCTTGCTCAGGCGGACCTGGGCTTCGGTCAGCAATTCATTCGTGTCGGCAAAGTCCTGGCGCATTTTGGCCAGCTCTGCGGCGGCTGTGGCACTGGTGGCGGCTTGCTTTTCCAGCTCGGCCATCTTCGCCTGCTGAGCGATGGCGGTCTGCTGAAGCTGGCTGGCCTGCGTGTAATACTGATCGCGCTGCCTTACTGCCTCGTCGCGCTGGCCGACCGCTGCTTCATAGCCAAGCTGATAGCGACCGACATTGGCGAGAGCATTGGTGAGTTGCTGCTGAACCGCTCCTGCCTTTGCTTCGGCGGCCCGGCGAACGCTCTCCAGGGCATCCTGCAAGGGATCGCCAGAGGAAGGCACTGCCGATGGAGACATAAGCGGAGCTGCCGTGAGGGCTGCTGGTGGCGGAACCACGCTCGGTGAGGTCGTCGCTGCGCTGGGCGCAACTGGCATTACCGCCGCCGCAGCCACTGGGGCGACTTTCGGCTTGGACAATTCCGCCGTGGCATTGGCAATGGCATCGGCGATCTTGGAGCGGCGAAAGGTCAGCATCTGCGACTGCCAGGTCGGGTTAGTCTTGGCGATCGACTCAAAAATGGCCAGGGCCTGCTGATACTTGTCCACCGCACGAGCCAGCTCGCCACCCTGCACGAGACGCTCCGCCTCGTTGTTCATGAGGTAGGCGCGAAAGTATTCGTCCGCGGGATCCGCAGACTGGGCAGACAGGCTGGAGACGCCCATGGAGAGGGCAGTCAGCAGAAGAAGCACAAAACGGTAGAGCGGCATGGAGGGCAGGGAATGAACCAAGTGGTAGGCGACAGTAGTGGAGTGCACGGTGTTTGGCAATGCCAGAGCGGAGGGAAGGGGCGGCCAGAAATGCTTAGTGTGAAGTGTTTAGTTCCAATTGTCGCCAGGAAGTCCCAGTCTTTCAGGATAAACGCCGCACTCAATACTGAGCACTTTTGTTCCCTCTACCCCACCACCAGCCATACCGCCGCGACGAGCGTGAGACCGAATAGCAGCCACTCAAAGGGCTTTTGAGGGATGCGTTTCAGCACCTGCCAGCCAATGAGGATGCCGGCAATGACAGCGGGCAGCAGGATCAGATTGGTCATCAGCGAGTGCGTATTGATGATGCCCAGGTTTTGGCTGAAAGGCACCTTGAACAGGTTGATGAACAGGAAGAAGCGGCTGAACACGCCTAGCCATTCCTTCTTTTCTAGGCGCTGCGAGAGCAGGTAAACGGTCATCACTGGGCCCGCGGCATTCGCTAGCATGGTGACCACGCCTGCCGTGCAACCCATCGTCCAGGCAAAGACGCGATGCTCGGTCAGTTTGACGAAGGTGCGGTGCCAAGTGTCGAGCACCACTTTGAAGGCTAGCAACCCGATGATAAGCCAGCCGATGACCGTGCGCGCCGCGTCTTTGTCGATGATGTCAAATAACCAGGCGCCGACGGCGACACCGATCATCGCAGGCACCGCCATCAGCCACACCGGCCGCCAGGAGCCACCTTTGCGATTGATCATGAACCCCATGAAATCTGCCACGATCAGCAGCGGCAGCACCACGCCCACGCTTTCCTTGGCTCCGAAGGCCTTAGCCATCAAGACCACATTCAGCGTGGCCGTGCCCGCCAGCCCGGCCTTGGATAAGCCAATGCACAGCGCCGCGATCAAGGCCAGCGTCAAAGTCCCCCCGTCACCCCGAAACAACGAGTGATCGGCGAGCCATTGCAGCCAGGTGGTGTCGAGCATGAAAGCTAGTGTCAGGGTGCCGAGCCCCGATTAGCGGAAGTTCGTCGTCTTCGATCCCGGCAGCCAGGCCTTGATCACATACTCGCCGCCATCGAATTCAAGTAGCAAGAGGGACACATAGTAGTTGCCCGGCGGTGGTTTGACGAACTTGGCGGTATTGTGCACGTCGTTGTAGCTGTAGCCGGGATCGAGCGCCTTTTTCTGCACCATGCCCATCTCCCAGCCGGTGATGCGACCGCCGCTATAGGGGGTCTGTGTGGCCCAGAGCGCTAGGCGAAGGGTGCCGGTGTAGCTGCTGCGGGTGTGGCTGATTTTGTCCACGCACATCTCAACGGTGGCAAAATCATCGCTGACCTGCCAGCGCCACGGACCGGACATCGTGAACTGTTTCGGCGGCACGCCGAGCACCACGGGGGTGGTGAAGTTGGCGTGATCCACCACGACGTAGCCGCCCTTACGAAACTCCGTCACCGCCATCACTAAGTAATAGGATTTTCGTGTGGTCGGCAGGGTGCATTTCACGGTCCGGCTGAGCTTGGAATACTGCATGCCACCGCCCAGCGGCTCCAGTTTGTAGCTGCCAAGCAGGTGCCCCCCGAGGTCGCCACCGCTGTAAGGCGCACTGCGTGCCCACAGCTTCACCACGATGGTGCCCGTGGCATTCTCACTGCTGGTGTTCTTGATGTAATCGCAACCGAATGTCACCGTCGCATTGTTCGGCCCAAAACTGTAACGCGACCCGCCAACGAGATCGGGGGCTGCTAGAGCGGTCCAAACGGGGGTGAGAAGCGCGCAAAGGAGAAGCAGGATCTTCATCCGACCATGAAAGACCAAGAGCCATGATTTGCCACAGGTTTCCTTGGCATGTGATCATTTGATTGAAACCACCAAAGCGACAATCTGCCCTGCCAAGGTGATTTCTGTTTGGCAACCCTGAAACTTCTGAATAAAATACCTAAAGGGGAGCGGGATGTCTGCCATCTTCGACGACCGCCTAGCTCAGCAGCTGAATCAGGAGTTCGACCGCAAGCTGGCGCAAAGCCGCGCGATCACCCTGGAAGATCTCGCCGCGCAGACCATGCCAGAGCGCTTTAGGAATGGCATTGCGCGGTTGTTTGTCCCGTTGCTGTGAAGTCGCTCCCCGCGTGAATCGTTGCGAGCTTTGCGCTTTGCATTGCATATCGGCATGTCTTTTGAACAAGAATGTCACTCACTGATTCAATTGCAAAAATAAGCTTGCCATTTCATCGCCTAATCAGGTAATCCTTATCGAAGGTATGAAATGCTTTGTCCCGATGGCCCGAAAGACTAATCGACTGGCTGGTCAGGCAATCGGCAATCGGCAATCGGCAATCGGCAATCGGCAATCGGCAATCGGCTTCACCCTGTCGCCACGTCGGCTTGCACCAGGGGCTAGATTTGCTGCCGCTTGTGGCATCAGCACTTGCACTTACAGCAACAACCGCCTGCACCCGTGGCAAGGTCAGGGGCATCCGTTTTCATCTTCACCTGCAGCAGCTACCACATTGGCTTGCACCTCTGGCACGGGCACCTGCACTAGTCGCCACATTGGCTTGCACCTCTGGCGCGAGCACCTGCACCAGCCGCCACATGGTGCTGCACCTCTGGCAGAGGGGGCCACACTCCGTCCCGATGCGGTTTCCCGTTCTCGTAATCAGCCGCATGGGCACCGCGCGGACCATGCCCAGCCCCTAGCCTCATACCATCCTGACTATTTAATCGGAGTTTAGCCCGGATACGAAACGTTTGC
>CAXNNN010000216.1:0-6294 GCA_964203095.1 Verrucomicrobiaceae bacterium
CGGTTCTTCAGACCCCAATCATACTGATGAGCGCCCTTGAGGAAGAAGCCGGGGGCTTCTTGGGGGACGTTGGTGAAGTATTCCTTTTCTTTCTTGTCAGCAGCGCTCGTGGAGATGTCAGCCATGGTCGTGGGTAGTTGCAGTTTCGGGTTAAAGAGGCGCGCATTCTGCCACGAGGAGGCGGCGCGTCAAAAGGTAAGGTGTAGGCTGCGGCGCGTGAATTGTGTGGAGTGGTTTGCGGTGCCAGACCCTCACCCCTTACCCTCTCCCGCAAGCGGGCGAGGGCGAACACGGCGGCGCACGTTCATAGAGCGGCGACGAAACCAGAGCGCCTGCGATGTGCTCGGTTTCGACAAAACACTTCAAAAGATCCCCGTGTGTTCGCCCTCGCCCATGAAATGGAAGAGGGGAAGGGGTGAGGGCTAGGCTCCGATTGAGCAGCGTGCCCCCTCACAGCCTGAACTTCTCGATCTGCTCGTCGATCAGCTTTTCGCAGATGCTGAGCTGGCGCTCGCGTTCTTGACGGCCTTCTTCGGCGATGGCGGAGAGCGCGTCGATGTCATAGACATACACGTCCTCTTGGTCATTGATTGCGGGGTCGATGTCGCGTGGCACCGCGATGTCGATCAAGAACAATGGATGGCCGCGGCGCAGCTTCATGACCTTCTGGATCATCTCTGGCTTCACTACGAAATGCGGTGCCGAGGTGCTGCTGATGACGATGTCTACCTCGTGCAGCGAGTGCTCCCAGTCGTCAAACTTCATCGCATGGCCTTTGAACTCTTCGGCGAGTTCCACAGCCTTGTCGTAGCTGCGGTTGCTAACGATGACACTCTGCGCGCCACGCGAAAGCAGGCTCTGCGCGCAGGTGCGGGCCATTTCGCCAGCGCCGATGAGCATGACGCGGCAGGTCTTGAGGTCGAAGATTTTGCCTGCCAGATCGACGGCCACGGAGCCCACGCTGGTGCTGCCGCGCTGGATCGCGGTCTTCTCGCGCACCAGTTTGCCCACGCTGAAGGCGCGTTGGAAAAGCTTGTTCAGCTCGCGGCTCGTCGTGCCCACCTCCAGCGCGGTTTTGTAGGCCTGCTTCACCTGACCAAAGATCTCCGTCTCGCCCAGCACCATGCTGTCCAGGCCGCTGACCACGCGGAACAAATGCCGTGCGGCCTGCGTGCTGGCCAGCTGGTAAGTCACCAGCGCCTCGGCTTGATCGGGGGCCAGTTGGAAATGCTCGATCAAGTAATCGACCAGGGCCGTGAGGGGTTGTTTCGGGTCCTCATGGGAGTGCGCGGCATACAGCTCCACACGATTGCAGGTGCTGAGGATGACGCATTCATCAAAGCCTGGGATGGACACCACTTCGCGGGCGGCATCTGGCACCTTCGCTTCTGCGAACGCCAGCTTCTCACGCACCTCCACGGGCGTGGTGCGGTGATTGATGCCGAGGCAGATGATGCGCGATGCCTTGCTCATGCCTTGGTCACGATCCACAGAGACACCAGCGGCACCAGAAAGCCCACGACTGCCAGCCAAGCCGTTTGCCGAGCGGACAAGATATGCCGCCACATCACCACCGCGATCAGTGCATACAGGCCCCACACGCACCAAGTGAAAATCATCTTCGGGTTCGAGATCGAGATGTGCAGCGGATACGCTGCCGCCAGTCCCAGACTCAGCAGCACCAGACCCAGCAGGACCAGCCGCTGAATCGCCCGCGCCAGTTCATGAATGGGGGGCAGCTGGAAGAATAACGCATGAATTTTGTGCCGTTTCAGCTTCCGCTCCTGCATCAGATACATTACCCCCGTCACGCAGCCCAGGGCAAAGGCCGCATAAGCGATCAGCGAGATCGCCGCGTGCAACTCCAGCCAGGCATTCGGCAGGCTGCGTGCCTTTGGGCTAGCGGTGTCCAGGGAGGACAGCAGGGCCAGGGTTTGTAGCAGCGCCACCATCGGTGCCGTGAACAGGCCCAGCAGTGAGAGCCGGTAAGTCGCGCCGACCAGGAAATACAGTAGCACCATGCTCCAGCCGATGAAGATGAACACCTCGAACAGGTTCGTCAGCGGGCAGCGGCCATGCACCTCTCCACGCAGGTAGAGGAAGCCCGACTGCAAGGCCAAGGCGAGTGCCATCAGCACCCACTGGCCCTTGTTATCCTTCCACGTGCCCGCCCGCAGCGCCACGATGGCGTGGACCAGCGCGCCGACAAAGGCGAGCGTGGATAGGGTAAGCAGCAGACGATCCATGGGGTGGGGCGGGGGTAGCCAGAAACAAAGGGCGGCGGAGGTAACTTAGTCTAACACGAATGCAACCAAGGAAAGGTTGCGAACCTTGTGCTGGTTCCGTGATAGCTTGCGCTTCCAGGTGCCGTCTATCTCCGCCCATGAAACACGTTTTTCTCTCCCTACTCCTCGCCGCCACGGCGGTTCTCGGTGCTAGCTCTGGCAAGCTGGCGTCCATCGCGATCAAGGACATCGACGGCAAGCCTACCTCGCTGAAGGCCTACGAAGGTAAGGTGCTGCTCATCGTGAACGTCGCGTCCAAGTGCGGCAACACCAAGCAATACACTCCGCTGGAGGCGATCTACCAGAAGTATAAGGACCAGGGCTTGGTCGTGCTGGGCTTCCCCTGCAACGACTTCGGCGGTCAGGAGCCAGGGACGAATGAAGAGATCAAGACCTTCTGCTCCACGAAGTATCCCGTGACCTTCCCATTGTTCGACAAGGTGAAGGTGAAGGGTGCCGAGAAGCACGAACTCTATGAGGCGCTGACCGGCAAAGACGGCGCGTTCCCTGGCGACGTGAAGTGGAACTTCGGCAAGTTTCTCATCGCCCGCGACGGCACCCCTCTGGCTCGTTTTGAGCCCAAGACGCAGCCAGACTCCGCCGAGGTGGTGAAGGCCATCGAGGACGCGCTGGCAAAGAAGTAAGAGGTCCGCGCATGTCTCGGGCACGGCGGGTTTGAACTCCCTGCCGTGCCCTTTTTCTTTTCCCTCCTATGATCCGCTCCCTTTTCCTCGGCCTTCTGGCGGCCTTCACGTTGAACGCCGCTGCCATCGACAAGAACCAACACGTCATTCTGATTAGTCTGGATGGATTCCCCGCGTGGATGTGGAATGACGAGTCGCTGCAAGTGCCGAACCTGCGCATGCTGGCCGCTGAGGGTGCGAGCACGAAGGCGATGACGGTGAGCAATCCGTCGATCACCTGGATTAACCACACCACGCTGGTAACGGGCGTTAATCCGCGCAAGCACGGGGTGCTCTTCAATGGCCTGCTGGTGCGGCAGGGGCCAGGCAAGCCACCGAAGATCGAGCAGTGGGTGGACAAGACGCAGCTCGTCTTTGCCCCGACGATCTATGACTTCGCCCATGAGGCGGGCTTGACCACGGCGGAGTCGGATTGGGTGGCGGTAACGCGGGCGAAGACGATCACCTGGAGCTTCCCCGAACTGCCGAATGTCGATGGCCCGATCGAGAAGGAACTGATCGCCGCAGGCGTGATGAAGCCGGAGCACATCGCCTGGATGCAACTGGGGCCGCAGCGCAAGAGCGTGACCTTTCTGGACAACATGTGGACCAAGGCGGCGATCCACATGTTCCAAAAGCACAAGCCGAACCTGCTGATGTTTCACACGCTGAACACGGATGCCACGCACCACGCCTACGGCCCGGCTTCCATGGCCAGTCACACGGCGCTGGCTTATGCGGATCGCTTGGTAGGTGATCTGGTGCAGGCGGTGGACGCGAGCGGGCTGCGCGACCAGACCACCTTCTTCATCGCCACCGATCATGGCTTCAAGAAGGTGAACAAGATCATCTATCCGAATGTGGTGCTGAAGCAGGCGGGATTGGCGAAGGGCCTGGGTCCGCTTATCAACACCTGTGATGCCTACACGATGACGCAGGGCGGCATGGCCTTTGTTTACATCACGAACCCCGAACGAAAGGCGGAACTGTTGCCCAAGCTGAAGGAGATGTTCGCGCAGACCGAGGGCGTGGATCGCGTGATCGATGGCAGTGACGGCCCCACGCTGGGGATGCCGACGCCTGCGGAGAACCCTGGCATGGGCGATCTGATCCTGTATCCGAAGGCGGGCTATGCCTTCAAGAATGATGCGGGTGGCGAAGCGGTGACCGGTCCTGCAGTGAACTACGGCGGCTCGCATGGCTTCCTCAACAGCGACCCCGAGCTGGACGGCATCTTCATTGCCAGCGGACGCGGCATCAAGAAGGCCGTGGTGCTGGATCGCATGGCGAACCTGGATGTGGGCCCGACCATGGCGAAGCTGATGGGGCTGAAGCTGCCGCAGGCCGAGGGGCGGGTGCTGATTGAGATTTTGAAGTGAATAGCAAGATAGGACGCTTCACACGCCATGATCTCACCAAAAGCACGCCTTGAAACTGCGCTCCAAGAGCCCGAGCTGAAGCGTGCTTTTTTTGAGCTAACTCGCGCATTTCGCGCTGAGGGTATAAGCCAGCTCGAGATGTATCAATTATTTGACGGATTCCGCGCCATTCATGAAGGCGATGCGGACGAGAATCTCTACAACGCTATTCTCGATACCATGGACGCCATCAGTGGTTGGTGCGATTCAAGTTCCCGACTTTATGACACCGAGCTTCCTCAAGCCAGGGGCTAACGATATCAGTCCCGCCAGCTCCGCCGCTTCTCCTCAGGCCGCGCCGCCGCCTCGCGCAGCTTGTCCTTCTTGCTCTTGCGTTTCCCCTTGATGCCGCCGGTGCTGGGCGAGGGGAGGGGGACAGTATCGGTCGGTTCGAAGCCTGCAATTTGCTCGCGAGTGAGAGCGATAAGGTTGCGCTTTTCGATCAAGCCAAAGTGGGCGTGTGACTCGGCAGTGATGAAGCTGACGGCGAGTCCAGCCTGGCCCGCGCGCCCGGTGCGGCCGATGCGATGCGTGTAGTCCACCGCCGAGCGCGGCAAGTCGTAGTTCAACACGACAGGCAACTCCACAATGTCCAACCCACGTGCGGCCAGATCAGTCGCGACGAGCACGCGGATCAATGACTCCTTGAAGTCAGCTAGCACTTGGCTGCGCGCGCTCGGGCTGAGATCGCCATGGAAGGCACGGGCGCTGATGCCGCTCTGCCGCAGCTTGTCGGCGAGGTGCTCGGCGCTGTATTGGCTGGCGACAAAGACGAGCACACGCGGCCAGCCTTCGGTCTTCAGCAGATGCTTCAGCAAGAGCGTGCGCTTGGCCTGATCGACCTCGATGGCGCGCTGTTCAATGTCTGGCAACTCCTGGTGCGTGGGTTCAACTTCGATCAGCGCGGGCTCATGCAGCAGTTCATGGGCGAGCGTTTGCACCGCCATGGGGAAGGTGGCGGAGAAGAGTAGGTTTTGGCGGCGCTTGGGCAGCAGTGCGAGAATGCGGTTCAGCTCCGTGGCGAAGCCGAGGTCGAGCAGGCGATCCGCTTCGTCGAGCACCAGCGCGGCGACTTGGCCAAGGTGCAGCGCGTTGTGCTCCAGCAGATCCAGCAGGCGACCGGGCGTAGCGACGACGAAATCGGCTCCCCCGCGCAGGGCCATCATTTGCGGATTGATCGAGACCCCACCGAAGGCGCTGACGATCTTGATATGCCGCGGTAGTTGCTCAGCATAGCGCAGGACGGACTCGGTGACCTGCACGGCGAGCTCGCGCGTGGGCACAAGGATCAAGCTGTGCAGGGCGCGAGGTGTGCGCGGTTCGGTCGCGAGCCAACGCTGGAGCAGCGGCAGCACGTAGGCCGCTGTTTTGCCAGAGCCGGTCTGGGCGGAGGCGAGCACATCCGCGCCGCTGAGCACGGGTGGAATGGCAGCGACTTGAACCGGGGTCGGGGCAGGGTAGTGGCTGACGGCTGAGACGAGCGGCGCAGAGAGCCCAAGCATGGTGAAAGGCATGTGACTTCTCTATAAGACCCGATCTTGGCGGCGGCAACTGTGGGTGCAGGTATGACATTCTCTTGCTTGCATCTCGCGCCTGCGCGGGGAGACTCGCGACCCATGAATTCCTCCGCTATCGACCAGCTCCGCAGCGCCATCCGTAATGTGCCTGACTTCCCCCAGCCCGGCATCATCTTCAAAGACATCACGCCCGTGCTCGGGGATGCCAAGCTGCTGAGCCAAGCGATCGACGGCATGGCCGAAGTGGTGGCTGGTAAGCACCTGGACAAGGTGGTCGGCATTGACGCTCGCGGCTTCATCTTTGGTGCCATGCTGGCGCAGAAGCTTGGCATCGGGTTCGTCCCGGCACGCAAAAAAGGCAAGCTGCCGTGGAAGACACGCGGGCTGGACT
>CAXNNN010000217.1:0-6273 GCA_964203095.1 Verrucomicrobiaceae bacterium
TTGGCACTGGGCGTCACCCGCAACACTGAGCAAGACATTGATGGGCTGCGGGTTGGTCTCGATCCGACTGGCGAGATTACGCGTGATCCAGCGCAGGGTGTTGGGCAGCCTGCATTCTTTGGCAACGGCGACGAGGGCCATGGGATCACTGTCACCAAGAGGGATGAGTCCATACCAGACCAGCGCGGGGATGTTCTTGTCCTCAGGGTATTCAGCGTGCTTAACCAGCTCGGTAGCGAGTGCCGCACGTTGCTTCAAAGGGAGGCGCTGGAGCGTGCTCGCCAGAGTGAGTTGCATGAGGCTGGACTTGTCGGTGCGAGCAAGGTTGAGCACCAATGGCAGTGCTTCTGTGATTTCCGCATCGGGATACACGATCTTGGGCACTGGACCGACGATGGTATCCAACGGCCAGAATTGGGTCATCTGGCGAAGTCCACGCACACGCGAGTATTCGTTGTCGGACTTGACGTCTGGCTTTGGCAGTGGCTTGCGCCAAGCAAAGGGCTTCTTCGGCATTTTTGTATCACCGTAAGTGATGCGGAAGATGCGGCCACTGGTGCGGTGCACGCCGGTGCTGTCGTGGCATTCGCCCATATCGCTCCAGTCGAGAATGAAGCCGCTGCCGTCGGGGCCGACACTGATCTCGATGCCACGGAACCACGAATCATCGGTGAGGAAGACATCCGGCTCATGCTTGCCGACATAGCCGGAGCCGAGTCGCTCCAGGCGCTCGACGTTGGCACGACGACCATGCATGTTCAGGGTGAAGAGTTTGTTCCGATACTGCTCGGGCCACTGATTGGCTTGGTAGATCATCATGCCGATATGCGCGTGACCACCTCCCAGGCTGTTGGCCTTGCCATCGCGGGATTCCGTCCAGCTACCGCTGCGGTCGTAGTGATAGTGATCGGCGATGGTGTCCAGCTTCTCATAGACGGCAGGGTTCAGGGAGCTCGAATCAGTGAGATGCGCGCCGTGCATCAGGTGCCAGAGGTGGCCGGTGACGGTGTTGATGAAGAACAGCTCGCCGTTCTCATCCCAATCATGACCCCATGGATTCGTGGTGCCGTGGGTAAGCACCTCGACGATCTTGCGTTCAGGGTGAAAGCGCCAGATGCCGCCTTTCATCGGAATGCGTTGGTCTTCGGGTGTGCCGGGCACTCCAAGCCGCCCTGGGCAGGAATGCCCGCAGCGTCCGTAGAGCCAACCGTCGGGCCCCCAGCGCAGACCATTGGCGAAGTTGTGGTAGTTGTCCTTCGCCACGGTGAAGCCATCGAGCATGACCTGCGGCGCGCTGTCGGGAATGTCATCGCCATTGGCATCGGGAATGAAGAGCACCTGAGGTGGGCACATGAGCCAGACACCGCCGCGACCAACTTCGACGCTGGTAAGGATCTGCACATCTTGCGTGAAGACCTTGCGTGTTTCGGCGATGCCATCCCAGTCCTTGTCTTCGAGAATGATGACACGATCCTTCAGGCCCAAGTCAAAGCGCTTCTGGCGCTCGGCATAGGTGTAGTTCTCCGCCACCCACATGCGGCCCTTGCTGTCCCAAGCCATGGCGATGGGATTTTGCACTTCCGGTTCCGCCGCGAAGAGTGTGGCATTGAAGCCCTCGGGCAAATGCAGCATCTTCAAGGACTCTTGCGGAGACGGTGGCTGCGCATCACCGGGGTCGCTGTTGTAGAGCTTGGGGAACTCGGCGGCACTGGCGAGCGCCGTGATGCTGAAAAGGCAGAGCAGGGGACGGAGCATGGTAGGGGAATCATTGATGTTTGGCCACGGCCTGATGGCGTGGGCAGGTGACGAGGTGGTCATTCACCATGCCGACGGCTTGCATGAAGGCGTAGCAGATGGTGGAGCCGACGAACTTGAACCCGCGCTTCAGCAGGGCCTTGCTCATGGCATCGGACTCGGCGCTGCGGACGGGCATGTCGGCCATGGATTGGCGTTGATTTGTGATCGTCTTGCCACCGACGAAGGACCACAAAAAGGTATCCAGGCTGCCAAATTCTTGCTGCACAGCAAGAGTGGCTTTGGCGTTCAGAATGGAGGCTTTGACCTTCAACCGATTGCGCACGATGCCCTCATCTTGCAGCAGACGTTGCTCATCCTCCTCGGTATAGCGGGCGATACGCTGGATGTCGAAGTCGTGATAGGCGCAGCGGTAGTTCTCCCGCTTCTTCAGGATGGTGAGCCAGCTCAGACCGGCCTGAGCGCCATCGAGGATGAGCTTCTCGAATAGCTCCCGGTCATCATGCACAGGCACGCCCCAATCTTCGTCGTGATACTGCATATAGATGTCGTGACCGAGGCACCACGGGCAGCGCTTCTCCTCCGCTTTCATGCTTTGGGCTTGAAGAAGTTGCGCTGTTTATCGCTGATGCTCATGCGCAGCTTCTCCATGACGATGAGCATGTCTTCCCAGACTAGACGGCGGGCTTCCATGCCCTTGCCATCCTGATCCTGACGCAACAAATAAGAGGGATGGTAGGTCACCATGACGGGCGTTCCATTGAGGTCATGGAATCGCCCGCGCAGCCGTCCTACAGGACCATCGATACCGAGTCCGGTGGAGGCTGTGGCACCCAGCGCGACGATGATCTGAGGGCGAATGAGTGCGATCTCGGTTCGTATGTAAGGCATGCACGCGGTCATTTCTTCCGCAGTCGGTGGGCGATTGCGACTGCCCTGGCCCTCGCCCATGCTGGGGCGGAATTTGCAGATGTTGCTGATATAAACATCCTCGCGGCGCAGCCCCATGGCATTGGTGATGATCTTGGTCAGCAACTGTCCTGCGGGACCCACGAAGGGCTCGCGCTGGCGTTCCTCTTCGACTCCAGGCGCTTCGCCGACAAACATGAGCGTCGCCTGTGGGCTACCCACCGCAAAGACCATGGTGTCGCGCAGTGTGCCAAGGGCGCGGGGTGTGGGATCATTTTCCGCCTGTGCGGCAAGGTTGGCGAGCTTCTCTTCCAAGCCAGAACCTGGGACTTCGATGAAGCTGGGACCCACTGGCTTCGGCGCTGCGAGAATCGGTAAGGGCGTAGGTTCCTCGACGGTCGTCGAGGGGGCTGGCCGGCAACGTTGTGCGGGCGGCTGGGCGACGAGATGTTGCAACGCCGTGCGTGCATTACCGCGCAGTTTGACGCGGGTTTGGCCCTGATCCTTGGACTGGTTCAGGTAGGTGCGCAGCAGACTCAGAGCGGCTTTCGACATGGGCGCAGGACATAGCCGGGAGATGCGGGGGCTCAATGGGCAAGCGCTGCGGTGAGCACAAAAAACGCCGCCTGTTTCCAGGCGGCGCTACCAACGATGAGGCTGGTGGAACCAAAGCAGCAATCAGACCGTTGGAACGGTCGCGATGGTCTTGAGGATGCGGGAGGCGATCTGGTAAGGATTGCCCTGGCTGTTCGGACGGCGGTCTTCCAGGTAGCCCTTCCAACCGCTGTTCTTGAAGCTGTGTGGCACTCGGATGGATGCACCGCGGTCAGCGATACCCCAGGAGAACTTGTCGATGGACTGCGTTTCGTGCAGGCCGGTCAAGCGCATGTGGTTGTCTGGACCATACACGGCGATATGCTCGTCCTTGTATTTGTCGAAGGCGGCCATGAGGGAGAGGAAGTAAGCCTCGCCACCGGTTTCACGCAGGTAAGTGGTGGAGAAGTTGGCGTGCATGCCGGAGCCATTCCAGTCGGTCGCGCCCAGGGGCTTGCAATGGAACTCGATGTCAAGACCATACTTCTCAGCCAAACGGAGGAGAATGTAACGGGCAACCCACATTTCGTCAGCAGCCTTCTTAGATCCCTTGCCGAAGATCTGGAATTCCCACTGACCCTTGGCCACTTCGGCATTGATGCCTTCATGGTTGATGCCTGCATCAAGGCAGATTTCGAGGTGCTCCTCAACGATCTGGCGAGCGATGTCGCCCACGTTCTTGTAGCCCACGCCTGTGTAGTAAGGGCCTTGAGGGGCAGGATAGCCGCCTTCTGGGAAGCCGAGCGGGCGGCCGTCCTGGTAGAAGAAGTATTCCTGCTCGAAGCCGAACCATGCGCCTTCATCGTCCAGGATGGTGGCACGATCATTGGAGGCGTGAGGAGTGCCGTCGGCGCTGTAAACTTCGCACATGACCAGCACGCCGTTTTTTCGGGTGCTGTCAGGGTAGACCGCCACAGGAACGAGGACGCAATCTGAGCTGCCGCCTGGGGCCTGCTGGGTGGAGCTGCCATCGAAACCCCACTTGGGCAATTCTCCCAGCTTGGGGAAGCTGTCGAAATCCTTGAGTTGGGTCTTGCTGCGGAGGTTGCGGACGGGTTCATAGCCGTCCAGCCAGATGTATTCGAGTTTGTATTTGGCCATGTGTAGCTAGCTAGGATGGTTGGTTGTGTCAGGTAGGAAACCCAAGCGCTTTGGCAGTTGCTAAGCAGCGGCAATTTCCATTTAGAAATGAAGCATGGCGTGTGCCAACTTGGCGAGCGTTTTTTCGCACAATAGCACAGCTACGGGTCTCGCCTGATGCTGCCTCTCGTGCGCATCTGCGCAGATGTGAGTCCTTGCCACTTGCTCCGCCCGTGGCACCTTTGCGTTCTTTTGCCAATCCTCTATGCGTTGCCCCAAGTGCGGTAGTTCCCAGGACCGTGTTATCGACTCCCGCGAGGCGCGGGATGGTTACGCCATCCGTCGCCGCCGCGAGTGCCTTCGCTGCACTTTCCGCTTCACGACTTATGAGGAAGTTGAGCGCGAAGAACTACGGGTGGTGAAGCGCAACGGCGCACGCGAAGCCTTCAATCGTGAGAAACTGTTCGGCGGCCTGCGCAAGGCGTGTGAAAAGCGCCCGGTGAAGATGGAAGACCTGGAGCGCTCGGTCGATGAGATCGCCACCGAACTTGAAGAGGAAGGCTACCGCGAGATCCCCTCCAGCGTCATCGGCGCGAAGGTCATGCGGCGGCTGGAGGCGATCGACCACGTGGCCTATGTGCGCTACGCCTCCGTGTACCGGCAGTTCGAGGATGTGGGCGAGTTCATCAACGAGATCAAGTCTCTTGGCACCCGGAACTTCGATGACGAGGACGATCAGCAGCAGCTTTTCCGCAAAAAATCATGACTGACAAGACCCTGTTCCAAAAAATCGCCGACCGCGAGATTCCTGCCGAGTTGCTTTACGAGGACGAGCTCTGCGTCGGCTTTCGCGACATCAGCCCTCAAGCACCAGTCCATGTGCTGATCACGCCACGGAAGCCCATTCCACGCGTGGGTGAGGCAACGGCTGAAGATCAGGCTACCCTGGGTGCTTTGTTGTTAGCGGCCGGAAAAATAGCCGATCAGCTCGGTGTCAACGACCGCGACAGAGGCTTCCGCTTGGTCATTAACCACGGCAAAAATGCGGGTGAAACCGTCCCGCACTTGCACGTCCACATGCTCGCCGGGCGCGAGCTAACGTGGCCTCCCGGCTGAGACTGCGACGAGTTAGTTCGTCGTCGTGGTGGTAGTGTCCGTTGTCGCATCTGTCGGGGTCTCAGCGTCGGTGCCGTCGCCATCGCTCGTGGTGTCAGCTTCCTCGACATAACCACGGCGCGTCAGCAAGGTCTTCAAATAGGTGAACATGCTGCCGACACTGGAGGCATTCTCGTTGGCCAGGTCAGTGAGCCTTTGGTCGAGAGTCGCCTTTACTTCTGCAAACTCAAGAAAACCCAGAGTGCCGTCGCGCGGCTGCGCCGTCAGGGCCAAGGTCGACTCGTCGCGGGAGGCCTGCGCTAGTCCCTTCATGGTTTCGGCAGCTCTGACGGTGATCGAGTAGGTGGGGCCATTCGCTTTCACCTTGTCGTCGGCCTTGCCGAAGGCCTGAATGCAAACGATCGAGGGAGACGTTCCCGCCATCGCCATCACCGAGTAGTTGTTATGTTTGTCCTTGGCGTTGAAGAATGACACGCTGCTCTCGAAGGAGCGGAAGGTGCGGATGCCATTGTCAGTGGCGCTGAGCAGTGCCGATCCCTCGCCACCCGTGGCTGGCACGATGATGTAGCCTTCGTCCCAGAAATCGACATTAAAGCCATCGGTATGCTTGAAGCTCAGCTCGTAAATGAGCACGCCGCTGGTGCTAACACCTGGAGTCGGGGTTGGGGCTGGCGTTGGCGTTGGTGTGGTCGACGGATTGGTGACTGTCAGGGTCGCAATCGACGAAGTCGTCGAGCCGTCGGCATTGGTGAACACGGCGCGATACTGAGAGCCGTTCAGTGCGTCCACGGCTGTGAACGATAAGGTGGTGGTGTCACC
>CAXNNN010000218.1:0-6265 GCA_964203095.1 Verrucomicrobiaceae bacterium
CCGGCCAAGGTTGCCGTGAAGATCGGCGCTGACCGTAGCGTTCTTGTCGAAGGACCCAAGGGCAATCTCAACTGGAGTCTTCCGGCTGGAATCAACGTCACGGTGGATGGTGCACAGATCAAGGTAGATCGCCTCAATGATGAGCGCAAGACCCGTGCAATGCATGGAACGTCGCAGCGCTTGATTAGCAATATGATCATTGGTGTTAGCACCGGCTTCCGCAAAGATCTTGAGATCCATGGAGTCGGCTTCCGTGCCGCCGTCAAGGGAGATGCTATCGATCTCAGTCTTGGGCAATCCCATCCGCGTCTTCACAAAATTCCAACTGGAATCAAGGTCACTGTGACCGAGAACACCAAGATCGCTATCGAAGGCATCGATAAGCATTTGGTCGGGCAGGTCGCGTCGGACATCCGGTCTTATTACCCGCCGGAGCCTTACAAGGGTAAGGGAGTTCGCTATGCTGGCGAACAAATTCGTCGCAAGGCTGGCAAGAGCGTCAAGTAATCACCGGAAACTGAATCATCATGGCTACGATCAATCGCAAAGCAATCCGCCGTCGAATTCACCTGCGTATTCGCAAGAAGGTGAACGGCACGACGGTACGCCCTCGTTTGGCGGTGCATTTCTCGAACAAGAATGTCTACGTTCAGCTTATCGACGACGAGAAGCGCTGCACTCTTGCTTCGGCTTCCACCCGCGAAAAGGGAAGTGCTCCCAGCCCCGCAAATGTGGAGACCGCTACTCGCATCGGTGGTGTTATCGCCGAACGTGCCCTTGCCCTCGGTGTCACTGCTGTCGTCTTCGATCGTGGCGGTTTTGTATACCATGGCAAGGTGAAAGCCCTCGCCGACGCTGCCCGCGAAAAGGGTTTGATTTTCTAATTCTAATCCGCAGACAATAAACATCATGGCAGAAGGAAATTTCCAAAGAGGCGACCGGGGCGGCAACTCAGAAGACCGTGGCAGTGGATTCGTCGAAAAGGTGGTTCACATCAATCGATGCGCTAAGGTGGTGAAGGGTGGGCGTCGGTTCAGTTTCAGCGCGCTTGTGGTCACTGGTGATCAGAAGGGCAAGATTGGTATCGGTTTTGGTAAGGCTAACGAAGTCGCTGATGCGATCAAGAAGGCCACTGAGGGGTCCAAAAAGGACATGATCACGGTTAGTCTCCGTAACAACACGATCCCTCATGAAGTGATCGGTGCCCATGGCGGCGGTTACATCATGCTCAAGCCCGCTTCCCCTGGAACGGGTATTATCGCAGGCGGCGGCGCTCGTGCCGTGCTTGAAGCTGTGGGTGTAAAGGACGTGCTTGCTAAATCTTTGGGTTCAAGCAATCACAGCAACGTGGTCAAGGCCACTATCGCTGCTCTCGAAGGCCTCCGCACTGCTGAAGATATCTTCCGTGCCCGCGGCAAAAAGCTCGCCGAAAAGGCGGCTCTTTAGTTCAACATTCAATTCATTAGATTCCCCACATGAGACTTCACGACCTAAGTGCCGTTCCAGGCGCCCGCAAGCGCCGCAAGCGCGTCGGTTGCGGCGAAAGCTCCGGCCATGGCAAGACTTCCTGCCGCGGTCACAAGGGCCAAAAGGCCCGCAGTGGTTCTGCTATCCGTCCAGGCTTTGAAGGAGGTCAGATGCCTATGCATCGTCGCCTGCCGAAGAAGGGCTTCAGTAATGCAGCCTTCCAGGACAAGATCCTTACCGTTTCGATTGCCAAGCTTGAGTTGGCCTTCGATGATGGTGCAATGGTTACTGTGGCAGCTCTTCGAGAGAAGCGATTGGTGCGTGGCCAGTTTGATGCCGTCAAGATCCTCGGTGACGGTGAGTTGACCAAGAAGCTCACGGTTGCAATCGAGTCCCTCAGCGCCTCCGCAAAGGAGAAGATTGAGAAGGCCGGTGGCTCCGTGGTTGCAGCATCCTAGTTCCTATTTTAAGACACTCGGGCGGCGGAGCGCTGCGGAGCATCCGCGAGCGTTTCGCCGTTTTGAATTTTTATCCTTTGCCCAATGATTTCTGCCTTCGCCAACAGCCTCAAGATTCCTGAGCTGCGCTCCCGTATTCTCTACACACTTGCTATGATCGTCGTGGTCCGACTCGGGACGGCTATCACGCTTCCTGGTGTCAACCCTGAAGTTCTACGCGAGTGGATCGCCAGTCGCACTTCGGATGCTGGCGGAGCCGCCGCAGTCGCTGCGCTGCTGAACGTGTTTAGTGGTGGTGGCCTCGAAAACTGCGCCATTTTCGCCCTCGGAATCATGCCTTACATCAGTGCTTCGATCATGATGCAATTGCTCACGGCGGTCGTTCCAAAGTTGAGTAAACTGGCCCGCGAAGAGGGGGGGCGTCAAAAGGTGAATCAATACACACGGTTTGCGACAATCATTCTATGCTTGTTTCAAGGATACCTACTGGCGAAATCTCTGGCTAATCCTGGGCAGAACATCTTTTTGCAGGGATTGGGTGACACGATCAGCAAGATGGGAACGCCTCTGGTTCCTGATTATGGCTTAGGGTTCATTGTAACCACCGTGGCGACGATCACAGCTGGAACTCTTTTGATGATGTGGCTTGGGGAGCAGATTACCGAGCGCGGTATTGGCAATGGGATCTCGATCATCATTTGCATCAATATCGTGTCTGCTTTGCCGGGTGCGCTCGTCCAAGTTTGGCAGACTTACGTTGGTACTGCTGGCACATCGCCAAAGGCCGCGATGCTAGTGGTTCTTCTGGGTCTCTTGGTGACCGTGATCGCTGGGGTCATTGCGTTGACCCAGGCTCAGCGGCGCATCGCAATTCAGTATGCGAAGCGTGTGATCGGCAACAAGATGTATCAGGGGCAGACTCAGTATCTGCCGCTAAAGATTAACTACTCTGGCGTGATGCCAATCATCTTCGCGCAGGCCATCTTGCTTTTCCCCACGCAGATGCTCAGCTATATGTTCCCTGATAGCCAGAATGTCAGTCGTGCCGCGGCCTTCATGAGTTCTGGTTGGTTCTACTACACGGCTTCGGGTCTCTTGATCTTCTTCTTCAGCTACTTCTGGGTAGCGACGATGTTCCAGCCTACCCAGATTGCTGAAGACTTGAAGAAGTCCGGTGGTTACCTGCCTGGCATTCGCCCCGGTAAGCCAACGGCTGATTTCCTCGACTTTACAATGAGCCGTCTGACATTCGCGGGTGCAATCTTCCTGACTTTCATTTATGTGCTGCCTAATTTCATCGGCGGAGCACTTGGGATCAATCACCAGGCCGCCCAGTTCTTTGGAGGCACGAGCTTGCTGATTCTTGTTGGTGTAGTGCTCGACGTGATGAAGCAACTTGAAACACATTTGCTGCAGGCGAACTATGACGGGTTCCTACGCAAAGGAAAGATCCGCGGTCGCAGTGAGCGAGTGCAAGGTGCGAGTGGGCGTGCAGCTGATTCGACGACCATTGTTTGGTTGTGGGTTGGCATTGCCATCATCACACTGGGCGGCATTGTTTACTACTTGATCAAGTAAGGAGCATCATGGGATTCCTCAGTGCGTCGAGAATACCGATCCGGCATGGTTCCCAGCAGGACGGTATTCGCCGTGCTTGCGGTCTAGCGCGTGACATCTTGCTTAAGACCGCAGATCAAATTGTCGCCGGTGCTACGACCAAGGAAGTGGATCGCTTTGCAGCTGCCGAGTTTAAGGCTGCGGGATGCACAAGCGCCTTCCTTGGCTACCGGGGGTTTCCGGGTAACGTGTGCATTTCCATTAATGAGGAGATTGTGCATGGTATCGGCGGCCCAAGAGTGATCCAAGATGGCGACATTGTGAAGCTTGACATCGGTATTTCTTTCCATGGTTGGATTGGCGATAATGCGCTCAGTGTTCCGGTTGGCACTGTGTCGTCCGAAACTCTACATTTGTTAGCTGCGACGGAGGAGTCCCTGCATGTGGCTATCAGCCATGCGCGCGACGGTGAAATGCTTGGCACGCTTTGCGCCTCGGTCGAGGAGCACGTAAAGACCTATGGTTACACGGTCGTGCGTGAGTTCGTGGGTCATGGCGTTGGTCGGAAGCTGCACGAAGAGCCGCAGGTCCCGAATTATGGTAGGCGTGGCGAGCGTCCGCGTTTGAAAGCGGGTATGACCCTGGCGATCGAACCGATGGTGAACATGGGAAGTGCGAAGTCACGGGTGCTTTCGGATGGCTGGACTGCAATCACCCAGGACCGCAAGCCTTCAGCTCATTATGAGCATGTGGTTCTGATCACGGAAGACGAGCCAGAGGTTCTCACCTGGCGGGAACGGATGTTCCCACAAGGTGTGGCTTCCTTGACTCAGGTTATTGCTGCGGCTTAGGCCTGGTTTTGCTTCGACGGGTCGTAGTAGATTCGTACATCAGCTTCGGCGTGCCCCAGGATCTCTTGGGCCCTCTTCAGCGCTTTGCGAGTCGCCAAGTTGGGATTGAGTGCGCTGCCTGGGAAGATGTTTTCGCGGCCGATGACGTCGACAAGGCCTGAGTCGCGCAGCACACGATAGACTTCCTTCATGGCACCGCTGACGATCAAATCCCGACCGTGGCTGCGCATGACTTCCACCAACTCTTCGAGTGCCAGGACGCTGGTTGCGTCCAAATGACGGGCGTTCTTGAGGCGTAGGATGATGATGCGCAGGTTGGGGTCCGCGCAAGTGCGCTGAATTTGAGTGCGGAAGATATCCGCAGCACCGAAGAACAACTCGCCTTCCACATGCACAATCGATATCGATGCGTTCTGTCTGCGGCCAGCCACAGCCTCGGCTAAATTACCGTCCTGATTAAACTCATACTCGACCAGTGAAGGGCGGCTGGCCTTGCGCAAATAGAGCATGACGGATATGCCCACGCCTGTAAAGATGGCGACGTGCAGGGGCACCAGAAGTGTTGCGGCAAAGGTAACCAGAAACACTACCGCATCAGAATGGGTAGCCATGAGGGCGATGCGCAGGTGTCGGCGGTTGATCAGAGTCGCCGCAATAAGGACAATGAGTACCGCCAGAGAAGCGCGAGGCATGTGTCCCACAAAGGGCATGAATAGCAGCGCGCCAGTGAGGCACATCAAGCCATTATAAACACTCGCCATAGGTGTTGCGGCCCCACTACTGCGGTTCAGCGCGGAGCGCGTGAGAGAGCCAGAGGCGGGCATGCCGCTGAGGTAGGCGCACGTCAGGTTTGCTACGCCGAGGCTGAGCATGTCTTGATTAGGGTCCACATGTTGACCCGAGCGTGACGCGAGTGCCTTGGCCATGGCGCTGCTCTCTAGAGTCGCCAGGAAAGCAATGGCCATCGCTAGACCGAAGAGCCGACTGAACTCTGGAAGAAAGCTTGCCGTGGCAAAGTCAGGAAAGTTCGGCAGCAGCTCTCGCCAAGTCACCTCATGCCCGGCGAAGGTTGGCACGGTGATGTGCCCGAGATAGAGTGCTTCTGACGCCAATGCACCGACCATCAGAGCCATGATAAAGGCCGGCCAACGCGGACGCCAGCGCTTGAGCATCCACCAGGACGAAGCTGTCAAGGCAGCAACCAAAAGACTTGGCCATTGCGTCTCGCCAATCTGCACTATCATGCGGATCAAGATGCCGGGCAAGGTGCGTGGCTGCATCGGCTGGCCATCCGCTCCGATGAAGGTTAAGTGCAGGCCTAGCACGCTGGGCAATTGATTGGCCATGATCAAGACAGCCGCGCCGGTAACGTATGCGACGACCACCGTGCGGCTGATGTATTGCGCCAACTCAGCGACGCGAAAGTATGCCCCGAGGACCAG
The DNA here is from genome assembly GCA_964203095.1 of Verrucomicrobiaceae bacterium. Taxonomy (GTDB): domain Bacteria; phylum Verrucomicrobiota; class Verrucomicrobiia; order Verrucomicrobiales; family Verrucomicrobiaceae; genus JAEUHN01. The sequence goes on from CAXNNN010000218.1 coordinate 5,776, forward strand.
CAGCGCGCCCACCATGAAGACCAGCAGTGGCATCAGCGCCATCTTGTCCAAACCCGGATACGCAGCGAAGTAGGAAAAGACCATGAAGGCCGTAGCATTGGTCGGTCCTAGCATGGTCAGGCGGGAACTGGCCAGCAGGGGCCCCGTCGTCGCGGCAGCGGCGGAGCACGTGGGGCCATAGTGCAGAGGCAACCCTGCCACACTCGCATACGCCATGCTCTGCGGGAGGTCGAGCAGCGAGACATTGCACGCCGCACGCAGATCGGCCTTCATTTGCTTGAAGGTGTAGTGCTTCAGGGTGTGCCGAAGAGGGAAGGGGTCTAGCTGTCCCAGTGTGGTGGAGTCGCGGAACTCGCGCCAGCCCTGCATCAATGAGTGCAGCACCATCCGCCATTCGCTGTCCTTTCCAGAAGCCACAATTAACTCTCGTTCAACTCCAGCCCAAAGAAATCAAGAAACACGGCCTGATACACTTTCTTTTTGAACTTGG
>CAXNNN010000219.1:0-6262 GCA_964203095.1 Verrucomicrobiaceae bacterium
CTTGACCAATGACGCGCGATTGGTGCTTGATACCCTGCGTTCAGCGGTGAGACATGGCGCAGCAGTGGCGAATGCGTGTCGCCTCGTGAGTGCCAAGCGAGGCTCCCTGTGGACCTGCGAGTGTATGAATGAGCAGGCCCGGCAGCCGCTCACCCTGCAAACGCGCACCGTGGTCAATGCCACAGGCCCCTGGGCTGACGGCCTGCCCCATAGCCGGGTGAAACTCCGCCTCACCAAGGGCATCCATCTGGTGGTCGATCAGCAGCGTTTGCCGGTCGCTGAAACGGTGGTCATGACCGAGGGATCGCGCATTCTCTTCGCCATCCCCTGGGGGTTGCGCACGGTGCTGGGCACGACCGATACGGACTACAAGGGTTCTCTGGACGAGGTTACGGCGACTGGTGAAGACGTGGCCTATGTGCTGGGCATCGCGAATCAGTTCTTTCCGAACGCTAAGCTCCTGAGCACGGATGTCCTCAGCACCTGGGCCGGGCTTCGACCCTTGATCGCAGATCGTAAAGGCAAGCCCTCGGATATCTCGCGCTCGCACGAAATCAAAAGCCCGGAGCCGAATTGGTGGGACGTGGCGGGTGGCAAGCTCACGACCTGCAGGTTGATGGCGGAACAGACGGTGGATCGTGTGATCAAGGGCGCAGACTTACCCGCCCAGAACTGTCGGACCGCCGAAGAACTTCTGCTGGAGGCAGTCGATGCCTTCAGCGGTATCGCGCCACCGAAGGTCAGCCGCGAGGCGGTTCAGCACTATTGCGAGAACGAGTGGGCGCTGCATTTGGACGATGTGATGATCCGTCGCACAAGCTGGCACTACTACCGTGCTGATGCCGAGGACGTCGCCCGCCAGGTGCTGGATTGGATGGCTGAGCTAAGGGCTTGGGATGAAGAGACAAAAGCGGCTGAGTGGACTGAGTATCAGCGCTTGCTCTCATTGAGCACTCAGGGAGCACGCAGATCGTAGCAAATGAAGCGCTGCTCGCTGGCGTCGATCTGATCGCGCTCATGCTGGCCGACATACAACAACCCTTTGCTGATGACCGGCAGCGACCAAGTGTGTGGCGCGACCCAGAGCTGAGTTCTCTTGAGTTCTTTGCAGCCGTCCGGTGACAATTCCAGCCAGTGCAGGCTGCCGGTTTCACCGAGACACAAGATTTTGCCGTCTACTTGCAGCAGGCTCGCGCGCAGGATGCTCATCTTGTAGCGCTGTCCTTTCACGGGCATGTCCCACAAGATTTCCTCGCGCCACTTTTCCTCGCCCGTGTCGGCATTGACGCAGACCAGCTCGGCTTGGCGTTCGGTCTCGCCGTCGATGGCATACAGAAAACCGTCGATGTGCAGCGGGGTCATCCAATGGCAGGCGATCTTGGTGCTGCGCCAGATTTCTTTGGCCTTCCACTGCGCATCATACTCCAGCATGAGTCCGCCGATGGGCCGACCTTTCGGATAGGCGGTGGTGACAAAGACGCGGTTCTTCTCGGTAATCACGACGGGTGAGCTGGCATTGACCGAGGTATACATGTCGGCGCGCCAGAAGGTGCGATCATAAACCTTACCGTCCTTGGGATCGAGGCACAGCAGGCCACCCGTCACGGGGTTGCTCTCGCCACCCGCGAAGACCAGCAAGCGCGGCTCGCCATGCAGCGTGGCGAGGATCGGATTGGCATAACTCGCGCCCCACTCATCTTTCACCTGCCAGAGTTCTTTGCCGGTCTGCAAGTCGAACGCGGCCACGCAGACCCCGGGCGTGGCCAGCTTCCTCATGCGCTCGGGCTGGTCTTCGCTGCCGTCGATCTTCTCGCCTTTACCGCCAACGTTGACGAAGACCTTGCCTTCGTGAATCAAAGGCGTCGCGCCGTGGCCGAAGAACTCTTGGGGCACTTGATACTCGGCCGCGAGATCGTGCTTCCACTTCACCGAGCCGGTCTTCAAATCCAAGCAATGCAGCATGGCTGTGACGCCGAGAGTGACGACCATGCCATCGCCAATGACAGGGCTGCCGCGCGGGCCATTCGCATAGCCGAGGCGGTCGCGATATTGGATAGGATAATCGAAGGCCCAGTAGCGCTTGCCCGTTGTGGCCTGCACGCACTCGACAGTCTCCTTGTCATCGAGCGCGTGAAACAACACGCAATGCTCGCCGACGATGCTGGGGCCGGTGTAGCCGTCGCCTTTGGTGATCTCCCACACCTTCAGCGGCCCCGTTTCGCCCCAGTCGTGCAACAGATGCGTTTCAGGTGACTTGGCGTCATCTGTCGGGCCGAGCATTCGAGGCCAATCGCTGGTCTTGGCCTGGTCGTGCAGTGGCTTGGGAGCCTGATGAAAGGTGAGCCGATCAAAGCTCTGCGGCTCCTGCGCAGCGGCGCTGAGCGTCACAAGAAGGGTGCAAATCAAGCTGGACGAGGGGTTCATGTGAGTGCCAGACTATCGGGCCGTATGAAGAACGCTAGAATCATTCTCTCTGTCGCTGCTGCTTTTCTGGTCAGCGCTTGCTCCACGGGTCCGTTTGCCCCGAAGGCGGGTGAGATCGACCACATCGTGCTGGCGTGGCTGAAGAAGCCTGGCGACAAGGCGGACCAAGCCAAGGTGATCGCGGCATCCAAAGAGTTGAAGGCAGGCATCAAGGAAGTGCAGACCCTCAGCGTGGGGTGTGCGCTGCCAAGCGATCGCGCAGTGGTGGATGACAGTTTCGATGTCGCCTTGGTGATGCGGTTCAAGAATGCCGCTGACCTGGCCACCTATGAGAAGCATCCGGTGCATGTGAAGGCCGTGACGGAAGTGCTCAAGCCGCTGACCAAGCAGATCCGCGTGCATGACTTGGTGCGTGAGTAAAGGGCGTGCTTCATGATCCTGCGTCCACTGCACTGCGTTCTCCTTCTCATCGCCTTGTGGGCAGGTATCTACCTGCCCGCGCTTGGCACTCGGGAACTACAAGGTGAGGAGGCACGTCGCGTGCTGCCCGGACGCACCATGCTGCAAACGGGCGAGTGGATCGTGCCGCGCTCTGGCGGACGCGTTTACAATCGCAAGCCACCGCTGGTGAACTGGATGAGCGCTGCAGCGATGAATCTGACCGGCAGCATGGACGAATGGACGGTGCGTGTGCCATCGACCCTCATGATGCTGGCACTGGTGCTCTGCGTCTATGGCTGCCTGCGCGGATGGTTGGGGAATGACGGAGCGTTGCTCGCGGCCCTGATCACGCTGACCAACATCGGGTTCGTGGAGAAGGGGAGACTGATCGAGATCGAGGCGCTCTACATGAGCCTGTTCGCCATCGCCTTGGTATCGTGGCTGGGCCTCCGCTGGCAAGGCAAGGACACCGCCGCGTGGGTGGTCAGCGGTCTGGTGCTGGGGCTTGGCTTTCTGGCCAAGGGACCGCCGCACATGCTGTATTTCTATGGCTTGGTGATCGGTGTGTTGGCTGCTGAGAGAAAGCTGCGCGAGTTGTGGGGCTGGCGGCACTTGCTCGGGCTGGCTTGCTTCTTTGCAGTCTGGGTGCCGTGGGCGGTGATGAATGCCGCACGCAATCCTCTCAAGGATTCCGGCGAGGTCTGGGTCACGCAGATCACGCATCGACTTGGCTTTACCGAGTTCGACGTGCTCAACTACCTGCTGCAGATCCCGCAGTGTTTGGTCAATTTTTTGCCTTGGGCGCTGTTGCTGCCGCTGTGCTGGAAGTTTTCGCCGCAAGGCGATGATCGTCATGCGCAATGGCTGCGCGGTTTGCGCACGGGGTTGCTTTGGTCGTTCCTGCTTGTGGCGCTGCTGCCCTCATCGCGTCCGCGTTTCCTGCTGCCGCTGAATGTCGCCGCAGCGGTCTTGGTGGCGGAGATGCTGATGCGTGTGGCACTGCCAAAGCTGAGCCGTTGGTGGATGCTCAGTTTCGAGGTGCTTGCAGCGCTCGGCTTTGCTTTAGCGGGTGCCGCCTTGTGGGGAGGACCTTGGAGCTACTGGCTTTGGTTGCCAGTGATGATCCTCGGCTTGCTGTGGGTTCGCCATCTGCATCAACAACGGAAACGCGGTGAAGGCACAGCGCTGTGCTTGGGGCTCGTGACAAGCTTGGCCCTGGTGCAAGTCGCCGGTGCCTTCTGGCTGCAAGTCGTGCCGCGTTTGCTGCATCGCGAAGACCTGCGGCCCTTCGTTGTGCAGATCACCGAGCGTATCGGCCCAGAGGCTCCAGTCATTCTCTACAAACTCGACGAGCACATGTGGCCCTTTTATCTTGGGTGGCGTTGTCTGGAGATGGCTGACATCAAGGCACGCCCACGCACTTATCCGGTCAACTGGCTCATCATGCAGAAGAGAACTTGGCACGAGGAACGTGCCTTGATGATGCGCATCTTCGGCACCCTGAAAAGCGAGATGCCGTTGATCGATCCGAAGAATGGCAACGAGCTAGTGCTGGTGAACCTGAGTCGGTCGGAGCCTTGATCCCGCAAGGCTAGAGAGCCTTGCCCGGCTTCTTGGCCTTCAGCAAGAGCTTGCGATCCATGTTGGCGGTGAAGTCAGCTTCGTCGCACACGATGGGCGCTCCGTCCTTGGGCACGTCGAGCTTCGCGGTCCAAAGGATCGCATTGGTCACAAAGCGTCGCTGGCTGTCGATGTGCCAGCTGCTGTGCAGGTCCGCACCGGTGAACCCGATCGAGCGTGCGCCATTGGGCCGCTCGTAAGCCCAGGCAATGACTTCATCGCGACCCGCATGGGCTTTGGCATCAGCCGTGGTGCGCGCCTTATCTGTGACCTTGCCCGTGAGCAGCGGTGTCACGCCCTGGTCGGCAAAGTGCAGGTTGTAGAGCCAGCCATCCTTGGGCGCGTCGAAGGATGCAACGCCCGCGCTGGTGGCGTGGGCTGGATTGCTAACCAGCGACATGTCCCAGTGGCCACGGCAGCCGATGTCCTTCTGCCACACGGCACCGAGCCAGCCTTTGAATTCATCGGCCTGCGCGGCGGGCACTTCCACAGCCTGATGCATGGCAACCAAGCCTGCGCCGCCAGCCATGAGTTCCCGGATTTTCGCCCAGCGCGTAGGCTCCAGCCAGGCGAGCTTTTCGCCAGCGTCCATGTAAACGACCACCGCCTTGGCACCTTTGAAGATGGCTTCGTTCTTCGGCCAGCCATCGGCGACCATCACGGGCCACACGCCGGGTGTTTGCTTCAGGCACTTGGCCAGGATCGAGCAACCCGCGAAGTATTCATGCTGCCCCGGCTTGTTGCTCACGCTGCCCGCAAGCAGGACAATCTTGGTCATGGACGCATCCGGCGCATCCACCTCCAGCGGCACCTGCTTTTGTTGCTCGGTGAGTTCGGCGTGGAGGGGGAGGCTGAGTAGCAGAAACGGGAGAATGAATTTCATAGCTTCCTGACGATTGAACTAGGTCTTGCGGAAAACAGCACTTCAAATCTTAACACACACACCACTTTGCGAACCCTTGTGTGCAAGGTTGGACAGAGAATGGCAGGAAGCTCAGTCCCACCTCTGTCCTCAACGCGACTCCAGGGCTTGAGCCGATTCTTGAAGGAATGCCGCCATGCGTTTGGCGGATGGTTCGTCCAGGTGCTCGCCGTCGGAGGTGGTCCAGGCTTGGTCTTTGGGCGGCATGACCCAAAACCACTCGGCTTGTGGAAACACTTCGTCGTAGATTCTCTGAACATCTTGATGGAAGTGCCCGGCGTCTGCTGGTTCTGAAGAGGGGGTCGATACAGAACGACGCAGTTGCCGGCCGTGCGCAGAATTTTCAGCCGCTCTCGAAGACTCAAGGCAGCGGCTTTTATGGCTGTGCCTCGTTTTTCATCCAACGGCGCTTTGTAGCGCTCGCCTGCCGCTGCCACAGCTTTGGCCAAGCGTGCATCTCGCATGGCTTGGGTCTTGGGGCTTACTGGCTTAGCTGGGCCTGCAAGGCTATCCCGATACCGACTGTAGGCAGCGGTGAGCACACTCACGGGCTGATATCGCCGTTCCATGCAACTGAGATACTGACGCACGACACCCTCCGGCCCGAAAAGAGATGCGACGAGTTCATCCGACTCTGGCCTGATTAGCGTGTGGCCCATCTCCACGCAGATGGTTCGGGGTTTCCGCAGGTCGCGTTCCACGATGGCTAGGCCCGTGAACACACCTTCACCAGCGAAGGCTAGGTTAAACGCGCGCGTCCCGAGATCAGTGGTCGGCAGACGCACGGTTAGCGAGCTGCCGAGGTAGACCTGATCTGCCCCCTCCGGTCGTTTCAAGTAGCTCTCGGCACGGATC
>CAXNNN010000220.1:0-6259 GCA_964203095.1 Verrucomicrobiaceae bacterium
AGGCTCGGTTCGACCCGCCCTGAGGCAGGTCCAGCGTGGCTAGATGCTCCCGGATGCCCGTCTGGTCGATAAATCGCTTCATCAGCGCCATGCCAGCAAAGGGCGTCACTGGCTTGTCGGAATATTCAATGGGTCGCTTCACCATGAAGATGATGCTCCCACACCCGTCAACCCCCTGGTCTGACAAGCGCTCAGCTTCTTTGCCTGCCTTCTATTGCATCATCTGGGTTGAAGATGAGGTTCCGATTCTGACAGAACACCAGCGGGATCACCACCCAGTGATTGGCCGTGCCGGCAGGACCATCGGGCCGCACGAATCCATCGAACCCGCGTTCGCGCTAGGTGGAAACATTTGGTGCAGTCCACGTGTAGCCGCGCTGCTTTCCCGCGAAGCCATCGGTGTCATGCGCGAAATTGCCTTGAGTAAGCAGTGAACCGGCGGCGATGCTTTGCTTGGCTCGCCCGATGGTGACCCCATACATGGTGATGTGATCACCAGAAGCGAAGTCGCGGACGGCGAACTTTTGTTTGGCAGGGATGGTGTCCTGCAATGCCCGAGTCTGGCTTTCGAGGCTGACCGATGAGCCAGCCGCCAAAGGGCGCAGAGCTACGATAGCGGAGTCGGCGGCATGAATGCGCTGAATGGAGAGCATGGGAGGGAGATGAGCTGCTTGGCTCTTGGTTATCTGGTTCCGGGTTGTGGGTTGTGGGTTGTGGGTTGTGGGTTGTGGGTTGTGGGTTGTGGGGCAAGGCTACGGATGCATCCAAGGCACTTTTTGATCGAGCACGAACCCTCCAACAAGCCGAGAAACATCCTTGCTTCTGACTCGCTCTTTTCGCTAAACTCCAATTCATGGCACAAGAATGGCACCTCCTGAAGGCATCTGACCGCGAAGTGTATGGACCCGTGGATCTTGATCGGCTTCGATCCTGGGCATCAGAGGCCAAGGTTTCGCCGCTGGATAAGGTCTCGAACGACAATCGCATCAGTTGGGTGCGTGCACCGATGGTCGAGGAATTGCAGATGGACTGGCTGATCGAAATGCCAGACAATTATTTGTATGGCCCGACCAATGTTGGCACCATCCAGGAGTTCCTCGCCACGGGTGAGGTCGATGAAAATGTGATGGTCATCAATTGTCGCGAGGCGACCAAGGGCCGCTTGTCAGAGCAGCCGTTCTATCAAGCTAGTCCGCACCAGATCCGCAGTGCGGATACCGTCTTCCATGGGACGGAGATGCCGGAGAATGCCCAGGGGCTGGAAGCCGCGGGGTTGCTGCGTCAGCGCATTCACTGGCTGGAGAAGCAGGTGATGGAACTGCAGCACGACTTTGGTATCGCGGAGGAAATGAATGCTAGCTTGCGCGCTCAGTTCGTGGAAGCTACGGGGCGCTCGCCAGTCTAATTAGCGATTGTTGCACGAACTCTTTTGGACCGCAGTGTCAGCGCTTTGAGGACACATCGAGCTATCTTGTCTGCTCCTCGATAAACATCGCCCGCAGGCCCAATCGCTGCGCAAGATCACGTCCACGCTCGGGACCCAACACTAGCAGCGCGGTGTCGTAGCCGTCTGCCATCATCGCATGACGATGGAACACGGATACGGACACTAGACCGTGTTGCACGGGCCGTCCACTGTGGGGGTCGAGGATGTGTGGGTAGCGGCGCTGGCCGCTCTCGAAGTGTTTCCGGTAAGTGCCTGCGGTGGTCACCGCTTCGTCTTGCAATGGCACGGCGGTAACCGTGTCGCCCTGCATCGATTCGGGTGTTTGCACGCCCACAGTCCACGCTTTGCCTCTGGCCACGATAGCACCGCCGACATCGACCAGATGTGTCTTGCAACCGTGAGCCGACAACCAGGCACTGAGTTGGTCCGCTGCATACCCTTCGACCAGTGTGGAGAGATTGATCGTGATCAATGGATCGCTTTTGCGCAGCCTGGGCGGATCAAGTTGCACCTCAAGCTTTTGCCATCCCGTGTGCTCTTGCGCTCGGCCTATCGCTTCATCCGTGGGGGGAGAGGTGATCGCACCCTGCGTGCCGAATCCCCACAGATCGATCAGCGGAGCCACCGTGACATCCAGTGCGCCGTTCGTTTCACGGGCAATCTGCACAGCCACATGCACGACCTCCGCCACCTCTCGTGGCACGGCTTGGAAGTCGGTGCTGCTCGATGCGTTCCAGCGTGATACGGCGGAGTTGGGCTGCCAGTTGGAGAAGATGTTCTCCAAGTTATCCAGCCTTGCTTGGATCGTTGCCTGAGTCACGGAAGGTGGGGCGTCGATGACCGATACACGCCAGCTCGTGCTCATAGTGGTGCCTTGCCAAGAAACTTCTTGGGACGTCGGTGAACAGCCGAGGAGTCCCAGGCAAAGCAGCAGCGCACGAGACATCCGCAGTCGAGAAGACCGGATGAGGCGTCCCCGCTTCAAGGGGGTCACCTGCATAGCCACAGCCCCAGGATCAAAGCCAGCGCCGCCCAGTCTTTCTTGCCCAGGCGATCCTGATCGCCCGCGTAGCGCAGCAGCTTGAACAACGCTCCCGTCGGGCAGCCACAGCGGCAATAGGCCATGGGCGAGAAGACTGAAATTAGCAATCCCACGCTGGCAATGACCAAGCTGGACATGCCAGCAACCTTCCAGACGTACGCATCGAAAGGCTCCAGTGCATTCAGGTCCAGACCAAGCTGAAGCACCACTGTGATCAGCACGACAGCTAGAAGAGCAAGCGGCAGATACTCGAGCCATTTCGGCAGGGAAACCTGCCAGCGCACCCGCCGCGCGACGAGTTGCTGCAATGCTCCATGCGGGCAGAGGTGATGACAGTATAGCTGCCGTCTCGTCACGACCGGTCCAAGCAAGGCCACTATGCCTAGTAGCACCAAGCCTGGAGCACTGCGCCACGGTGTGCCGTGTTTCGCCCAGCCAGCGAACAAGGCCTGCGACAACAACTCGCCTGCGACGAAGCCTGCATAAATGACAAGCAAGACATGGTGCGCATGGCGCAGCCACGTGATGCCGCGCAGCTTCGTGAAGGCCATCGCGAAGGCTGATAGCAGCACCAGCACATGCCCGGTGTCTTGCCAGCGCCAGTGGATCTGTTTGATCGCATTCAGGGCGGGACTCGCCTCTTCCATCAGCTTCTGAGCCCGCCTGCGCAGGCCGTCAGCGATGGCGTAGCTGGTCTCGCTCGCACCACTGACGCCTTCGATCTTGGCCTCCTTAAAATCGAGTGCGGCGAGCTTCTCCACAGACAGGCCGTTGAAGCGATTCAGGAAATACGAATCGCCCGTGACGTAGCCGACATAGCGCTTGGTATCGTAGCTTTTGCGCAATCGGATGCCACGCACGGTGCCTTGCTCGGCATCGAGTAGCACCAGCGTGTCGCTAGGGCCTTTGTAGCCAATCATCGCATCGGTGCCCGGGGCCGTGCGCAGCGCTTTGGCAATGATTTGGTTCTGCGCGTTGAGCACGTCCAGCACGCCTGCGGGTTTGCTTTCGCGAAGTGCGGAAGCTTGCGGCTCCAGCGCTCTCACTTCGTCCAGAGTGATGGCTTCTGGAAAGCGCAGCGAGGGACCTTGCTTGCCCAGCTTGCGCAGCACGCCTTCCGCCATCGCGCTACTGGTTAGCGTGGCACCGGTGACGGCGTCGATTTGCTTGGGCTTCAAATCGCCCATGACCAAGCCTTTGAACTGGCTGAAGAATTTCCGCTCGCTCACCACCTCGGCCACATGATCGGGCGTGTCAGCGCTATGCAGCACACGCAGACCGATGACAGTCTTCTTGGCATCCATCGCAATCAGCATGTTCGTCGGTCCTGAGTAGCCGATGACATTCTTGGCCTCCGGCAAGGTTTGCGCGACCATGCCGATCACCGTTTGGTTCGCATCGCGCACTGCTTGCACACCCGTTTGCGGATCGGGTTCGTCTAGTTGTTTCGCTGCCGGGTAAAAGTCGCGCACACGTTCCACGCTCAGCTTTTCCAAGGGCACTGGCTGGCTACGCAACATCCAGACGACCAAGCCCAAAAGGCCTACGCGAAACAGGCGCAGCGCTAGGCTGCGAAGCATATGGCGTGGGTTGGGGGAACTGGAAGACATCAGGGTGCAACAAACACCTCGCAAGGTTTCGGGCAATACGCTGTTTTATGCGTCTCATGAAAGTGCTTCCCCTCCTCGTCCTCGCTTCCGCGCTGACTCTCTCCCTGCAAGCCGCAGATGCCCCTGCCAAAAAAAGCGCCCCCAAGAACAGCGGACCGAAGTGGAAGAAGCTCATCCCGCAGACACCGGCAGGCTTCACCTTGAAGACGCTGCTGGTGGAATCGCACCCCGAACACAACGTCGAACTCTACGTGTATGTGCCCGATGCCGAAGGTGTGTGGCCATGCATTCTGGACATCCATGGAGGCGGCTGGCAGGCCCGCCAGATCGAGGCTGATAAGCCCATGATGGAGCGGCTTGCGCAGCGCGGTTACGTCACCGCGCTGGTGAGCTATCGCTTGAGCCAGGAGGCCAAATTTCCTGCTGCGCTGCACGATTGCAAAGCTGCCATTCGCTGCCTGAAAGCGAATGCCAAAACGTTGAAGCTCGACCCCGAGCGCATCGGCATCATCGGTGGGTCCGCCGGTGGGCATCTCAGCGGCCTGACCAGCATGACGACAGGCTTGAAGGAGTTCGATGGCCATGGTGCATTTGCGGACCAAAGCACAAATATCAAAGCCGCCATCGTCATGGCTGCCACGCAGGATCTCATGGCGTCGAACCTGGGCAAGACCAATGCGAATGCGATCGCCTTCTTCGGAGGTGCGCTGGAGCAGGTGCCCGAAGTTTACAAGGCTGCCTCGCCCATCACCCATGTGCGTGCGTGCGTGCCGCCCACGATCTTCATTGAAGGTGAAAAGGACACGCTCAAGATCGGTCGCGCTGAGATGATGGAGAAGCTCTCGGCCCTGGGCATCGAGACCGCCATTCACACGCTCAAGGACGCGCCGCATCCTTTCTGGATGAGCGATCCCTGGTGCGCACAGGTCGTTGATATCGCCGACTCTTTCTTCAAGAAGCATTTGCCGAAGTGATCTGTGCTTGCCGAATCCATGTGGCCCCATTTCTTTTCGAGTTCAGAGCCCGACACCTCTCAAGAAACCTTCCTCACGCTGCATCAGGATGCGCGCGTGAAGATTGAGCACATCGCCTCGCATGGCCAGGCCAGCCCCGAAGGTTTTTGGTATGACCAGCCGGACGATGAATGGGTGTTGCTGGTGCAAGGCGAGGCATCCTTGGTCTTCGATGATGGACGGACAGTGGCCTTACAAGCAGGTGACCACCTGCTGGTTCCCAAGCATCAGCGCCATCGCGTGGAGCGAACCTCTGCAGACGCCTTGTGGCTGGCGGTCCACATCATGGATCGTTGACGAAACTCTGCCGATTGATGGGGCGTTAGCTTGGCTTCATGAAAATCTTCCTCACCGCCTTCCTCATCGCCACCGCATGCTTCGCCGCTGACGATGGCTTCACTCCTCTCTTCAACGGCAAAGACCTCACTGGCTGGGACGGCGATCCCAAGCTCTGGAAGGTCGATAACGGCATCGTCATCGGCACGAACCCATCACCCGAGGCCATGGCGAACAACAGCTTCCTCATCTGGCGCGGCGGCGAAATGAAGGACTTCGAACTACGCGCCACCGTCCGCGTCATTGGCGACAACAACAGCGGAATCCAGTACCGCAGCCGCGAGCTGAAGGACGTCGCGCCGTGGGTGATCACCGGCTACCAGTGCGATATCCATCCCGCCATCGAGCACACGGGCATGACGTATGAGGAGCGCGGTCGCGGCATCTTCGGCCTGAACGGCAAGGATGTGATGCTCGACCCCGAGGGCGCGCTCTGGCAGCTCGGCGAGCACGCGCCGGTGAAGGTCGATGTGAGCCAGTGGAACGAGTATGTCATCCTCGCGCAAGGGAACCGCCTCCAGCACTTCATCAACGGCCAGCCCACCTCCGAGCTCATCGATCACCACGCGGACAAACGCACGCTGGAGGGCTTGCTCGCCATCCAGCTCCACAAAGGCAACCCCAACCGCGTCGAGATCAAAGACCTCCGCCTCAAAGTCCTTCCCGAGACCCCGCTCGTGCCCTTCGAGCCCTCGAAACTGCCCGCCACCGCGACGAAGATCGAAAAGCCACACACGAGTCGCCCGCAGGGCACGGGACCGGTGCTGCCGGTGAAGAAGTGGGGAACTTTATCGAGCTTTCGTAACCACTG
>CAXNNN010000221.1:0-6237 GCA_964203095.1 Verrucomicrobiaceae bacterium
GCATCCCCGCCTATGCGCGCCAGATCGTGCAAGGCAGCGACACCACGCGCCTTGAAGCGGCTTTTTCCAGCACTGCAACTACGCAAGTTGCGGATCCTGTAGCCTGAACCTAAACCCCACATCACCACCATGCCCACACGCACCATCACCCACGCCCCTGAAATCGAACTGCCGCCTGATGCAGCCACCGCCGGTGATCACCGCAACCCGCGCCGCCGCAGGAGGGATCGCGAGGCCGAGGAACAAGCGCCTGAAGTCGGCCACCTCGTGCAGCCGGACCCGAGGCATGACCTCGATTCCCTGATCCTGCATCCGGGAGTGAAGCAGGACATCCACGCCGGCCTGCGCGCGCTGGAGATTCGCGCTGACCTGGACCGCATCTGGAACCTCAGTGCCATTCAACCGCAGCAGGGCCGCTGCATCCTCAACTTCTACGGCGCACCCGGCACGGGGAAGACGCGTGCCGCCCTTGGCATCGCGCTCCGCCTTGGCAAGCCGCTCTACCAAGTGGATTACTCCGCTGTGATCTCCAAGTATCTGGGCGACACCGCCAAGCACACCAAAGCCGCCTTTGCTGCTGCCCGCGAGCATGAGGCGGTGCTGTTCTTCGACGAGGCCGACAGCCTGCTCTCCAAGCGCGTGGCCACCGGCGAATCCTGCTCCACCAGCATCAATCAGAACCGCAACTGCCTGATGCAGGAACTCGACCGGTTTGATGGGGTGGTGATCGTGACCACGAACTTGTTTGAGAACTACGATCCCGCGCTGCTGCGCCGCATCCAGCGCCACATCAAATTTTGCCTTCCAGACGCTTCCATGCGCAGGGAGCTCTTCGCCCTTCATCTCCCCAACCCCGAACGGGTGACGGCTGATTACGCGGTTCTCGCGGAGCTATCGAGGGGACTCAGCGGCGGGGACATTCTGAATGTGTGCGTGAATGCGATTCATGCGGGCAGCACGGATGCGGACCCGGCGAAGTGGAAGGTGACGCAGGAGATGATGGAGCGGGAGATCAGGAAGGTGCGGAAGGCGAAGGCGGAGCACTCGGGAGAGAAGGCGGGGTCGAAGCGGAGGATTGGGTTTCAGCCGAGTTGATCTGTCTGCTAGGAAAATACTTTTGAGCGGCCGGGTCGATTGGGCTCTGGATGTGGCGCGGGGACGGGGTGTGAGGGGGGGCTGTCAGCTTTGACTTCAAGAACCCTATGGGCGTGGCTATTTGCGCACAGGTTGAACTTCAAGAATGACATGATCGCGAGTGATTTGATCAAGTAACGTAACTCGAACTGTTAGACCGCCCCGCTCAGCATAGAAACTATCCCCCTTACCAATCCAGAACTCCCCCAGAAGTTAGTTCAGCCAAATTGTTTTTATTAAATTCATTGATAGAGCGATATCTCCAATCATCGCGTACCTTACTCGACCAACGCTTGCCCTTAGCCGGTTTAATTACAGTTCCAGTTTTTCCCATGCCGAAGATCACTTCAATAACCGGATCGGCATTGCTCCCTCTAATGTATTGAATATCTTCCAATTCATCGTTGAAAAAAGAAACACCTCGTCCTTTTCCCACCTTCAAAACAGATTTGTCTGATGGTGGGAGCGCAGAAGCTTGTTGCTGCATGCCATCTGATTTTAATTTTTCTCGAATTTGCTTAACTTCCAGAGCGGCTTTTGCATTTTGACTGGCTGTCAGTTCGTCCTGAATCTGCATCAGCCCCTTTTCGTAACGCTGTTTGGCTTCCGCCCAGGTGGCTGTCTTTGCTGACTCGATCTTTGCCAGTTCAAGCCTGTAGGTGGCATAGATATTCTTTAAAGAGGCCGGCGGTGGTGCGGGGGCATCTGTGAGCAAAAGCCCTTTGTCGGTGCGCTCGATGTCGGCCTTGATCCGCACAAGAGTGTCCAAATCTTTGCTCTTTGCCGCCATGGCGCTTTCACGTTCAAGGGCTGTCTTCACTTTGGCGTTTAATGTTTTGACACCTTCTTCATAAGGTATCGTGGTGCTTTTAAGCACGAAGGATTCAAAGCTTGTTTTTAAGGCGTCTAGCAGCCTGTCGGACTTTGGATTTCGGCCATCGGTCGATTTCAGCGGCTTTAGCGGTTTTGTTTGGCTTGCTCGTTTGGTTTGCCTCTTGAAGAGGTCTCTATTTGAGCGCTGAAGTGGCTTGATGAGTGTTTTCGACCGGCTTTTGCCGCCTCATGCTCCTTGCAGTTTGGCTCCCGCGTGGAACAGGCGCTTGAGGTTGTAGCTCAGCGTCACGAGAGTCCACTCCAGGCTCACTTTTGCTTGGCCCCGGAGGCTGAACATCCGAAAGCCCATCGCCGCTTTGATGATTCCAAACACGGGTTCGATGGTCTGCTTGCGCTGCGCGTAGAGTTCCCTGCCTGCTTGGGTGTCGAGCCGGTGCTCCATCTTTTCCTTGTGCGTGGCTGTTTCGCACGGTGCAGATGGATCATCGCGTTGCTCAAGCTCCGCTACGCTGCGGCCGTGTCGGTGCCGCTTGGTTGCCACGAGTATTTCGGCGCTCTGTAGCGGGCCTTCACTGTGGTTCTCCACGGCTTCGATGGCGGCCTGACTGTAGTAGCCGTTGTCCACAAGCACTTTGGCAATTTGCCCTACTACGGGGCTGACGACTCCAAGCGTGGGTTCGAGCTGCTGCTTGTCGTTGGCTTCTTGAGTGACGTGTTTGGCGACAATGAGCCGACTCTCGATCTCCACTGCTGCCTGGGCGTTGTAGCTTTGCTCAAACTGGCCTGTTCCCACTTTCATGATCCGGCTTTCGGAGTCGGTAAAGTTAAACTGGTCGCCTTCGCGCGGACCTTCCACCGGGGGCTTGGGCGCTCGGCCTCGGGGTCTCTTGCCGGTGGATTGCTCCTTCTCGGCGCGCTCTTTGAGCAGGGCTTCGTGTTCGGCCTTCTCCAATCCGGTGCGTCCTGCAGCGAGCTTTTCAATCGCGCTGACGGCTTGCTGTAGCTTGTCGATGCGCTCGGCGCGGCGTTTGATTTCATCAGGAATGCTCAGTCCGTCCTGCAACGGCGAGCTGTCGGCGGCTTCAGCTTTTGCCACAAGCTGGCTGATTTCATCGGCGAGCAGTTGCATTTGCTCCACCGCGTGGCCGTGGCTCACGGCGCTGTGCTTGCTGGCGTTGGCGAGGATTTTGGTGCCATCCACCGCCAAGGTGATGTTGCCGACCTTGAGGAACTTGGTGCGCGCGGCACACTCGAGCACCTGATGGAAACTGCTCTCCAATAGCTTGCCGTTGTCGCGGCGGAACTTGCAAATGCTATCGTGATCGGGGTGATGCTGGGCGCAAAGGTAGCGCACCGCGACGCTGTCATGGCTGAGCTGCTCGATCTTGCGGCTGGAAAAGGTGCCGGTGGCATAGCAGTAGATGAGCAGACCGAGCATCATGGAGGGTGGGTATTGGGCGCTGCCGGTGCCGCGGATGTTAAGCTTTGCGTCATCAAGCTTGAGCACTTTGATAGCATCCATGACGAAGTGGACCATGTGATTGTCGGGCACCCAATGGCGCAAATCCGGCGGCAGAAGCATGGGTGTGTCGTGATCAACGGAAACGAAGCGTGTCATGCTCCCATACTACTCCCGCATTGCTCACAGAGCCACCAGCGCAACTCTATTCTATAAATGTTTGGCTAAGTCCGACAGGCTGCTAGACGCTGCTGAATATCCAGCGGCAGTGCTGGTTCTGCGGCTTGCACACTTCGAATAAGTGCCAAAGCGAAGATCGCGAAAATGGCTAGACTAGGCAGAGTTCTGAGAAGGCTCATGGGGCTATAGGAGCCGAATCCACTCTCATAGTCAACGCACCTTTGGTTGTTTGTATCAGGATGGCAAGGTGCGTGAACGCGATTCATGCGGGGAGCACGGATGTGGACCCGGCGAAGTGGAAGGTGACGCAGGCGCTCCTTGAGGCGGAGATCAAGAAGGTGCGGAAGGCGAAGGCGGAGCACTCGGGGGAGAAGGGGAAGAGCCGGAGGAAGATTGGGTTCTGCTGAGTTGATCGGCGGAGAAGTTGCTTTTGAGGGTGCCGGGTTGAGTTGGGCCTGGATGTGGAGCAGGGACGGGGTGTGAGGGGGGCTGGCGGCGTGCTCCGTTTTCACTCGCGCGGAACACCGGCCCGGACGCCAACTTAAGACTTGTGAAAATCCGCAGCCCGCGGATTTTTTCCGAACCCATCGTTCCCATGAAAACGAACCTCCGCCTCCTCGTCGTCGCCGGTCTCGCCAACCTGCTTGCCACCGGACCCGCCGCCCTCGCCTGCTCCCGCGCCACCTGGCTCGGGAAAGACGGCACAGCCATCACCGGACGCTCCATGGACTGGCCTTACGATTTCGACACGCACTTTTATGTCATTCCGCGCGGCGAAAAGAATGAAGGACTCCCCGGCGGCCACACCTGGGAGAGCAAATACGGCACCGTCGTGCTGGCCGGCGCGATGAATCCGGGCGGACCGATCAACGGCGCTTTCGACGGCATGAACGAGAAGGGTCTCGGTGCGAACATGCTCTACCTCGCCGAAACCAACTTCGGTCCCGCGCCCGCCGGCGACAAACCGCAGGTCTCTTGGGCCGCGTGGCTGCAATACATCCTCTCGAACTACGCGACCGTCACCGAAGCGGTGGAAGCGATGAAAGGCAACCCGGTCTACTTCGTGCCCTGCAATTTCGGACCAGGCGGCGCGGCGCATCCCTCCGTGCATCTCTCGCTGACCGACCCGACGGGCGATTCGGCCGTCATGGAATACCTCGATGGCAAGGTTGTCATCCACCATGGTAAACAATACCAGGTGATGACCAATAGCCCGACCTACGAAAAGCAACTCACGCTGAACGCCTATTGGTCGCGCATGGACAACACCAAGGTGCTACCCGGTTCGCACCAGAGCGAGGACCGCTTTGTCCGTGCGTCCTACTATTTGAAATTCATGGGCGACGACATGACCGATCCGCGCCGCCAAGTGGCCGGCGTCTTCAGCGTGATGCGCAATGTCTCCGTTCCGTGGGGCGCGGCCGACCCCGATCATCCGAACATTGCGCCAACCTACTGGCGATCGGTCCTCGATCACTCGCGCAAAAATTACTACTTCGAATCCGCGCTCAGTCCGTATGTCGTCATGGTCGATCTCGACAAAATCGATTTTTCACCCGGCTCCGGCGTGCGCAGCGTGGCACTCGAAGGCGACGAAGGATTCAAGCTGCAGGGTGATATCAGCGGCGCGTTCAAACCCGCCGCCCCCATCACCTACCTCGCGCCGGAAAAGAAAGGCGCGTGACGGAAAGCAGGTCGAAGCGGCATCTTGCCACTTAACCGGTGACAAAATGCGGCACGCGCCGCTGCTATCCATCAAGTAGAAGCGCCATTTGCCTGAGGGCTATCGACGGGGGTGGCGTCGCTCTTATGAAACTGCTTTTCGGTGGTCCGTTTCATCAATGTCTTCCCGAGGCCGTGGGCCTGAGGGAAGCTCTCATGAAACTGAATTCGACGCTTCATCTCTGTCTTTCCCCGGCCATAAGCGGGAGGATGGTGCTGGGAAATTGCTTTTAAAGGGGCCGGGTCGAATTCACCCTTTGCGTGGCAAGAGGACGGGGCGTGAGGGCGTTAAGCGAACTTCTCGAAGTGGCTGATCAAGGTGTGAATGCTGATGGCAGTCGCGTTCGAGAGTTTCAGGGTGACCTCTGGGCGGCCTTTGAGAAAAAGGACGATCTCACTGTTGATATCGAGAGGGCCTGCCGAAATGTAACGGTGACCTGTGACGGATTTATAAGGGACGCTGAGTGTCTCGACCCGTTTTCCTGTGATGCCTGTGACGTCGATAAACAGAAGGCGAAAGTCGGTGAAGACAATCAAATCCCGAACGGTTTTGAAAATGGAGTGGATTCCTTCACCTTCGAGGAGAAGGTGCGCGATGCGATCGTATTCTGCGTCAATATTGACACTGGATGCGGCGCCGAGAATGCCTTTGATTGTGCTCATGTGCGGAATGTCGATGACGGAATGGATGCTGGCTGTGCCTCTTTGGTTGTGCGCCTGGGTGGCCTTTAACTGGGCTGTGAATGGCCTGCCGCTTTGGCGGCTTTAGGTACAGGCTCGTGGATGTAGCCTTTGAATGCAAGGAAATTGCTTTTGAATGGGCGGGGTCGAGTGGCCTTGGATGTGGCGCGAGAGCGGGGTATGAGGGGGTCTGACTCATGTGGTTCGAATTTCTGGAATCCTGCAAC
>CAXNNN010000222.1:0-6222 GCA_964203095.1 Verrucomicrobiaceae bacterium
TCCCGATGGGTGGCCTACTGGCTCGATCCGTTTCGGGAGTCGGCCAGGAGTTCAAATGCCTTTTCAAAAAGATTGGAACAGGTTCGAGATCAAGGTGGTTGGGCAACGCTACACCGTGAAGATCAATGGCCAGATCGTAAACGAGTTCACAGGCAAACGCAGATTGTCTGGATACGTTGGATTGGATCAATGTCGGCTAGGCCCCGTAGAGTTTCGCAACTTGCTTATCAAAGACCTCTCCGCTGCGGCTCCTGCTGCACTCGCGCCACTCGCCACCATCCAATCCGACCCGAACCAACCGCGCATCGAAGTCGTCAAAGACCAAGGCCCCAACGCCACCGAGTGGGCGCTCACGCCTTTGGAGGAAGCCATTCCCAGTGACATTCGCCAAAACCTCACCTACCTGCGTGAGGACCTGCTGGACGAAGCGAAGAAGTCACCCAAGGCCGCGACGGATGCGTATGCGCTGGCTTCCGATTATTGTGACAAGATTCTCAGCGCCCTCGACCAACGCGATCTCGCCCGTGTGAATGCTGGCTACAGCGCTGCGCAGGCCGATGCCAATGTGCGCGTGACCAGCCAGGCGCTCGAATCCCGCCGGAACTACAAGATGAGCTGGCCACAGTATGCCCGTGAGCAGAGCCAGCGCGCCGAGATCTACCGCCAGCAATACGCTGGTGCCGATGTGCGGAAGGAGCAAATCAAGGTCAACTGGGCCACTCGTTCCGTGCAGATGCGGGCTTACCTCGACGACCTTTACACCAAGCTGCGCGCGGCGTTGCGGTAGGAAAGGCTCACACAAAGGCACGAAGACACGAAGGACTGAGAACTGAGAACTGAGAGCACACGAGATTGATGACCTCTTCGTGCCTTTGTGCCTTCGTGTGAGACGACGATGTTTTTTTGCAACCTAACGCCACCTTTTGCGAAGGATCAAAGGTCAGTCATTCATTCTAGCCTCGTAGAACTCACACTCCCCCTCCCGATCATGAACTCCCGATTCATTCCCGTTGTTGTTTCACTCTTGCTGCTCACGCTGTTTCCGACGGCGCTCCGATCTCAAACGCCAACCTCCTGGACCAGCAACGATGGGCGTTCTTTGGATGCTCAGTTTGTTCGGCTGGAAGGGGATTCGGTGGTGGTGAGGAAGGATGGAGCTGAGCTGACTCTGCCGTTTACTAGCCTATCAAAGAAAAGCATTAAACTCGCCCGTTCGCTGGCGCGGACGGTGGCAACGACCGTGCCGACGGCAGGCATCACCTTCGCTGGGATGACGCTCGATCCCAGCTGGCTGCCGGACCGGCTGGGTGTGGATCAGCTGTTCATGGAGAGCCTGCGCTACTACAGCCAGCGTGTGGTCGAAGGTGAGAAACGTGGCGAGGAGAAAGCGCCTGACATCATCTATGGCAACATCCGCTGGCTGATGCCCATGGACGAAGCCATCGCCAGCCTGGGCCGGGTGAGCAAGATGACCGAGACCAAGATCACCAACCAAGCCTATCCGCAAAACTCGCTCATTGTTCAGGGACTACAGGGCCGGTTCCAGGATGGCAACTCCACCTTTAATCTCTGCTTCCTGATCGCTGACAAGGATCGCCGAGTCGTCAGTGTGGAGTTGGTCGCGCAAACACCCCGGGGAGAAGGCTGGGACAACCGTGTGCCGGTGGAGGAGCGGGAGCCCTATTACGACTTCGTGACCCTGAAGCGCAACGCGAGCACCACGAACATGGTGTCCTTCCAAGTGATCCCGGTGCGCCCAGGGGTGAAGCTGATCAAGACCGTGCTACACAAGCGGCCCTATGGTAAGTGGACCGAAGATGTGCACTGGTATCTTCCCGCCCCGCTGGCGGGCCGGTTCATCGACATCGCGGACAAGGTGCTGAAGTAGATCACACCTCCTCCGGCACGACGAAGGGCTCGCGATACTTGCCTTTCAGCATGGCGTCGGCCTTGTCGTTGCTGGTGAAGCGCTCGGTCTTGGGGTCCATCTTCAAGATCGGGCCGAGGGTGAGCTTGTCCTTGCTGACATCGACATTGTTCTTGGCGAGGTGCTCCTTCATGCGCTCGAAGGTGTCGGTGGCGAAGGGCTCGGCTTTGATCTGTTCCTTGATCTCGTCGGGCGACTGCAGCTGGCCGAGGCGATACGAAATGTTGCCGGTGTGGCAGAGCGCGCTGGAGAGGTGGCCTTCTAGGATGTCGGCATGCAGGTCGTCGATGCGGCGGCTGCGGCAGGCATTGATGAAGTTCTTGAAGTGGTCGTCGGCCCCGCTCCATTTTTTGATCTCCTTGCCGTCTTTGTCATAGGCGGTGGCTCCGGTGTAGTTCGGCACGGTGACGTAGCCGCCTTCGCACTCGACGATGACGCCGACGCCAGCACCCTTGAACTTGTCCATGTTCTTGCTGTCCTTGTTCTCGGGCAGGCCGCGCACTTCAAAGATGAGCGGGGCTTTCTCGTAGCCCTGATAGACGATCTGGGTGTTGGCGGTTTCGCCGTCGTCTTTGTACCCCAGGCGGCCGCCGACGCTCCACACGCTGGGGGCGAGTTCCATCTCGCCGAGGAACCAGCGGGCGATGTCCATCTGGTGAATGCCTTGGTTGCCGAGGTCGCCGTTGCCGTAGTTCCAGGTCCAGTGCCAGTCGTAGTGCAGCTTCTTGCGCGTTAGTTCGGTCTTCGGCGCAGGGCCGCACCAGAGGTCGTAGTCGATCGTGTCGGGAATGGCTTGCGGGCCTTCAGCTTCGCCAATGCTGGCGCGGCGCTTGTAGCAGAGTCCTCGGGAGAGGAGGATCTTGCCGAGGTTGCCGCCCTGCACCCACTTCACGGCCTCAAAGATGCCCTCTCGGCTGGAGCGCGACTGCGTGCCGGTCTGGACGATCTTGTTATATTTGCGCGCGGCCTTCACCATCTGTCGGCCTTCCCACACGTTGTGCGAGACGGGCTTTTCGACATACACGTCTTTGCCCGCCTGCATGGCCCAGATGCTAGCCAGCGCGTGCCAGTGGTTGGGGGTCGCGATGCTGATGGCGTCGATGTCCTTGTTCTCCAGCAGCTTGCGGATGTCGGTGTAGGGGGTGACTTTGATCTTGTCCTTGTCGAAGCCCTTGAGGCCCTTGTTCAAGACGTTGCTGTCCACGTCGCAGAGGGCGGCGATGTTCACGCCTTCCTCTTTCAGTTTCTTGTAACCGCTGATGTGTGAGCCGCCGCGCCCGCCGAAGCCGACGACTGCGACATTGATCGAGTCGCCCGGGCTCTTCGCCCAGGAAGTTTTGGCGATGTAGAAGACACCCGTGCTTGCGAGGGCGGACTTCTTGATGAAGGAGCGGCGTGAGGACATGCGAACCAAACGTGCTGACATTGGCCGACTTTGCGCGATGAATGCAGACATGACTCTCCCCGACTGCATCCAGCTCACGCATCCTGAGGCTGACTACCCCGTGTATGAGATCAAGCACGCCAAGGCGATGGCCCGTGTGGCCTTGCATGGCGCGCATTTGCTGGAGTGGACGCCTGCCGAGCAGAAACCTGTGATCTATCTCAGTCCTCAGGCCGTGTATGAGGAAGGTAAGGCGGTCCGCGGTGGCATTCCTGTCTGCTGGCCGTGGTTTGGCCCGCCGCTGGAAGAAGCGCGTTTGCCCATGCATGGCTTTGTGCGGAATCGTTTTTGGAAGCTGGACGATGCGACGGCAGATGCTGATGGCGTGAAGCTAGTGTTCTCTCTGCAAGACGACCCGAGCACACGGCAGCTCTGGCCCTATGCCTTTGCGTTGAAGCTGAAGATGACCATCGGCACGTCGCTGAAGCTGATGCTGACGATGCACAATCCCACGGATGAGACGGTCTTCATCACCGATGCGCTGCATACCTATCTGTGTGTGGGGGATGTGATGGAGGTGCAGATTTTTGGGCTGGAGTCCACGGAGTATCTGGATCGTGTGGGTCCGACCCATGTGCGTGGTCAGCGGGGTGTCATCACGTTCGATCGGGAAGTGGACCGCGACTATGCCTCGGGTCACCTTGTGCGGCTTCAGGATCGCTCGCTCAATCGCGTGATCACAGTGAAGGGCACGGGCAGTCGCAGCACGGTGGTGTGGAATCCGTGGATTGAGAAATCAACCCGGCTGCCAGATCTGCCCGATGAGGATTACAAGCACTTCGTTTGCATCGAGACGGCCAATGCTTGGCGCGACGAACTGCTGCTGATGCCCGGAGCGGTCCACGTGCTCGGTGTCACCCTCGGGTGTGAACCGTTGTAGAATGAAAAAGGGCAGGCCACCGAGGTGAGCCTGCCCTGAGTTTTATGGAGGGGATGAGACCGGAAGGTTACTTCTTCTTTTTGTCCCACTCGTTCGCCTTCACAATGCCGTTGAGCGTTTTTGCAGCGGCGAAGTCTCCAGGCAAGATCTGGAACTTGATCAGGTATTGCAGCGCGTTGTTCACTTCCATGATCTCGCCCTTCTTCGACTGCAGCTTGTTGGCAGGAGTGGCCTTGGCTGCTGCGGCGAAGTCGTTCACCATGGCGGTGGCACTCTGGGTCGCGTCTTCGTTGGCGGCGTAATAGGTGGACTCGAAAAGACGCAGCATCTTGGCCTTGCCTTCCAGCTTGGTGGCGTCGTCACGAATGCTGGCGGCGATTTCACCACGCTTCTTGGCCGTGGCTTCGGGGGACATGACGCTGGTGTCGCCGCCGTCGATGGCGCGCTTCGGCAGGGGACGATACCAGATGTTGCGGAAGCGCACGGGGTTGCCGTGGTCCTGCAACTTCAAGGGGCCAAGGTCAGGGAAGGGATGGGCCTGAGAGCGCTTCTTGTGACCGCCACCGCCTTCCAGCGGGGTGTGGTCCTGCACGAGGACGCCGTTGCTGAAGACGGTGAGGTAACCGGGATCGACTTCCTTGCCGTCCTTGAAGATCGGGCGACGGAACACGATGTCATAGACCTGCCATTGACCCGGTTTGCGGATCGGATTGGCCATCGGTGGGTTGATGCCATAGACCGCGCCAGCAGCGCCGTCCGAGTAGGTCTTGTTGTTGTAAATGTCGAGCACCTGAACTTCGACCTCGCCCATGAGGAACACACCGCTGTTGCCTCGGCCTTGGCTGGTGCCGGTGATGTCTTCCGGCTCGCTCCATTCCACATGGAGCTGGCAGTCGGCGAACTTTTCCTTGGTCTGGATGTAACCGGAGCCGGGCACGCACTGGAGCAGGCCATCTTTGACGATCCACTTGGTCGGTTCGGCGGGATTCTTGTCGGACTGCCACTGGTCGAGATCGGACTCCTGGCCGCTGAACAGCACCACGGCGTCAGAGGGTGGGGTGCCAGGTTTTTCCTGTGAGCTAAAGCTGCCAGGCTCCACGACCGAGGGCTGGGGACGATTGTGATCGTGAATGCCCCAAGGGTGGGTGGCATCTGGCGGGTCACCGTAGAAGGCTCCGTCGGCCAGGGCCACGGAGCTTACGGACAGGAGGGCGGCGAGGTAGTGCAGGGGGCGCATATAGGGCGAGATATGAAACTGAACAGAGGGGCTACAACAAGCGCCCACAGGTCCTTCTTGCACAGCGGCGGAAAAACGTCAATCCGTTCAGCAGTTCTCGCGTTTGACAAGGGAGGGTGGGCGTGTAGAATCGCGGCCCCTCAAACCAGGAAGCAAACATCATGGCCCTCGCACAAGTCATCCTCAAAGAAAAGATTCAAAACCTCGGCGCTGAAGGAGACGTCGTGAAAGTCCGCCGTGGCTTCGCCCGCAACTTCCTGGTCCCTCAAGGCAAGGCCTTCGAAGCCACCGAGAAGAACCTGAAGCATCTCGAAGAGCTGAAGGTCACTCGCGCCAAGCGTGAGGCCGAAGAAATGGCCGAAACCGAGAAGCTGTCCGCCAAGTTGAAGAAGCTGAAGCTGACCCTGACTCTCAAGACCGGTGGCGATGGCAAGGCCTTTGGCTCCATCACCAACCTGGACATCGTCAAGGCTGTGGAAGCTGAAGGCAAGATCAAGCTCGACCGCCATGCGATCGACCTTGAGAAGCCAATCAAGACCACTGGCAAGCACGACATCAACGTGAAGCTTGGCTACGACATCACCTGCTTCTTGAAGCTGAATGTCATCGCTGAAGGTGCATCCGCTGACGCAGGCAACGACTCGGCTGAGTAGTCTGTCACTAACATTTGTTTGAACAAGGCTCCTGGTCTGACCAGGGGCCTTGTTTGTTTTGGGTGTCCGCGCATCATCAAC
>CAXNNN010000223.1:0-6199 GCA_964203095.1 Verrucomicrobiaceae bacterium
GTGAAGTTCATGACCGATGGCATCCTGCTTGCCGAGATTCAGAGCGACCCCATGCTGAGGGCCTACTCGATGCTGATCCTGGATGAAGCACATGAGCGCTCGCTGAACATCGACTTCCTGCTCGGTTACTTGAAGGGCCTGCTGGTGCAGCGGCCGGATCTGAAACTGGTGGTCACGTCGGCGACCATCGATACGGAGGCCTTCTCCAAGCACTTCAACGACGCCCCGATCATCGAGGTCTCAGGCCGTTTGTATCCGGTGGACATTCGTTATGCGCCGGTCGCATCGAATGAAGATGTGGATCTTATCGAAGCGGCGGTCAGCGCGACCGAGGATGCCTTGATCGAAACGAATGAGGGCGACGTGCTCATCTTCATGGCCACCGAGCGCGACATCCGCGAGACCTGTGAGCTCCTGGAAGGTCGGCTCGGCTCCTCGTATGAAGTGCTAGGGCTATATGGCCGCATGGCGTCGAATGATCAGCAGCGCGTCTTTGCCCCAGGTCGCAAACGCCGGGTGGTGGTCGCGACGAATGTGGCTGAAACGTCGATCACCATCCCGCGCATTCGCTACGTTGTGGACACAGGCTTGGCGCGCATCAGTCGCTACAACCCACGCACTCGCACGAAGCGTCTGCCAGTGGAAGCGGTGTCGCAAAGCAGCGCCAATCAACGCGCAGGCCGCGCGGGTCGTGTGCAGGACGGCATCTGCATTCGCCTCTACACTCAGGAGGATTTCGACAAGCGCGAGCGCTTCACCATGCCGGAGATTCAGCGGGCGAACCTGGCTGAGGTCATCCTGCGCATGATGGCCTACAAGCTGGGCGACATCGAGAGCTTCCCCTTCATCAATCCGCCCGTGCACGCGGCCATCCGCAGTGGCTATCAGTTGCTGCATGAGCTTGGCGCATTGACCGATACGCATGACATGACGCCGATGGGGCGCGAGCTTGCGCGCCTGCCACTCGACCCCACGCTGGGCCGTATGTTGTTGCAGGCGCAGAAGGAGAAGGCGCTGCCTGAGATGCTCATCATCGCCGCAGGCTTGAGCATTCCCGATCCCCGCGAACGCCCCGAAGAAGGAAGAGAGCAAGCCAATGCCGCGCACAAGGCCTTTGCGTGTCCTGACTCCGACTTCCTCACGCTGTTGCGCATCTGGCAGGCCTCGCCACAAGCGGATGGGAAAGGGAGCACCACGGCGCTGCGCAAGTTCTGCCGCTCGAACTACCTGTCCTTCATGCGCATGAGGGAGTGGCGCGATGTGTGGCGTCAGCTCAGCGACACATTGCGCGAGGACAAGGACATCGGGAGTGAACAAGGCAAGGACTCCAACGACGATGCCATCCATCGCAGCATCCTCGCCGGTCAGTTGGGCAACATCGCCACACGCGAGGACAACAATCTCTACAAGGCGGCGGGCAATCGCGAAGTGTGTCTGTTCCCTGGCTCGAATCTCTACGCGCGACGGGACAAAAAGAACCCCGCGAAGCCTGGCCAGGAGAAGTCGAAGCAGCCCGCATGGATCGTCGCGGGCGAGATCGTACAGACCTCGCAGCTCTTTGCGCGCACGGTGGCTAAGGTGAATCCTGATTGGATTGCGGAACTGGGCGGGCATCTCTGCGAGCGCCGCTACAGCGAGCCGCACTACAGCGTGAAGGCCCAGCGCGTGCTCGTCACTGAGCGCATGATCTTGCACGGTCTGGAGGTGAAGCGACAGCACATCGATCACGGCAAGGTCGATCCCGTGGCCGCTACGCAGATCTTCATTCGCGCCGTGCTGATCGATGGCGAAGCGCCGCTGCCTCATCGCTTCTACACGCACAATCACAAGCTGCGCGAGAAGATCGAAACCTCACTGACTCGTGTGCGCAGCACCCGCGCCTGGGACGTGTCGGAGTCGCTCTTCCTCTACTACGACGCGCGCATCAAGCACGTGTCATCGGTGCATGATCTGAACAAACTCATCCATGAGCGCTGCAAGGAAGAACCGAATTTTCTCTGCGCCAGTGAGACGGACTTGATTGGCAATGACGAGTTCGCCTTCGACCTCGCGCAGTTCCCCGATCAGGTCACGTTCGGCAGCAGCGTGCTGCCGCTGAACTATGCGTATTCACCCGGTGATGAGCGCGATGGCGTGACGGTGAAAGTGCCACTGCAAGTGGCCGAGCATCTGACCAGCGGCCAAATCCAATGGATGGTGCCAGGGCTGCGCGAGGAGTTGATCGAGGTGCTGCTGCGCGCCCTGCCGAAGTCCATCCGCCGCAGCTTCATGCCGGTCGATCAGCGGGCCAAGGAGATCGCCACGCAGTTCGATCCAGGACGCAGCGAGTTCCTGCCCGCCTTGGCGCATCATCTCACTCGCACCTACCGAATTGAAGTCAAAGCCAGCGATTGGCCTGCGCAAAGCGTGCCCGCCCATCTGCAACCGCGCGTGGAGGTACTTGATCAGAAGAAGCAAACCATCTTCACGGGACGCGACTTGTCAGAGATTCGCAAGACGGTGCAAAAGACCGAGGTGAAGTCCGATGCCTGGGACAAGGCCGTGCAACGAGTGGAGCGTTTCGCCTTATCATCGTGGTCCTTTGGTGATCTGCCTGAGTCGATCATCATCGAGACCATCAACGGCGCGAATGTGCTGGGCTATCCAGGGTTAGTGCTGCGCGATGGCGAGGTGGACCTACGCCTGTTCAAACAGCGCGACGAGGTGGTCAGGCATTCGCCTGCGGCCGTGCGAAAGCTCGCGGAGAATGCGCTGGGTAAAGACATCGCTTGGCTGTGGAAAGAACTGAGACATCTCACGCCTGGCGGAGCCAAAGCCGTGCAGTCGTTTCACAATAGCTTGTCAGCACTGAGCCTGAGTAAACCTGCCGCCCCGCAAGCCAGTGCCGAGCAATTACAGAAGGACGCGCATGAGCACATCCTCCGCCACATGCTGCGGCTGCAACCTTTGCTGCCGTTGACCGAGAAGCGCTTTGTCGCCCTGTGCGAGAGCGTGCGTAAAGACCTGCCGCTGATCACGCATCGTGTCGGCGATCTCTTGAAACAGACACAGGAGCTGAAGCAGAAGTTGCTAGCCCTGCCGAAGCCGTATCCGGGACTCGCTCAGGACGTGCAGCGCTTGCTGCCTGCTGACATCCTGGCCCGCACCCCGCACGAACAGTTGCAGCACTTGCCCCGCTATCTGAAGGCCATTCAAGTGCGTGCCGAGCGTGCCTCGCACAGCCCCGACAAGGATGCCAAGAAAGCGGACCTCATCGTCGATTTCGATGGCTGGGAAAAGTATGTGCCCCAGTCCCAGCACGAGACCTTTCATTGGATGATGGAAGAGTATCGCGTCACGGTTTTTGCTCCAGAGCTTGGCACTGCGCAGAGCGTGTCGGTGAAGAAGTTAGAAGCGATGATGGTGTAGGCCGTCGCGACTTCATCTTCGGCCGTTAAGCATGTGCGCTCGACGATGCGCCGATGAGCCGCGCAAGAGCATCGGTTGGGACTGGCTTGCATGACCGATAGCCGTCGCCTTGCTCGGGTAGATCAGCAAGGAAGGCGCTCCGTGCTTCTGGCGTGGTGAAGTCCAGCCCAATCAAGGCACGGCCAATGCGCTCGCCCGATTGCCGATAGTTGAAGTAGCACAGGTTTGCGCGGTCACGGATGAGGCGCGACAGAAAGTCATGCAACGCACCCGAGCGCTCATAGAAGTCCAGGCGCAAAAAGACTGGCTGCACCAACAAATCGCCACGCAGCGGAATCGCGCGAAAGGCCACATCCACTGCGCCCGCGAGGTCATCCCAAACATATCCGCCCTCAGCCAATCGAGAAGGCAGCGCCGCGAGTGCGTCTGCGTGGTCAGCGGTGACGGTGAAGATCGGCCATGCTTCAGCAGCGCTATGCAGTCCGTATTGGAAGTCGGCAATGTTCAGCCCTTCGAAGCACGTATCCAGCAGGGCGAGCATGGCGCCTGGCCGCTCCGGGATCCGCACTCTCAGGGTGCGTAAGGCGGTGCTGGCCGCGCCCTCGGATTGAGCGATCAGGCCCAGTTGGAGAAAGTCGATGTTCGCCCCGGTTATCACGATCAGCACCTTCTTCCCTGCCAGCGCAGCGCGGTTTTTCAACACCGCCGCTAGCCCCATCGCCCCCGAGGGTTCGGAGATGCAGCGCAGTGTTTCCCACAGCACACGGATGGCTGCGCTGACCTCCGCATTGGTCACCGTGCTGATGGTGTCCAATGTCGACTGGCAGATGCCGAAGGGGAGCGTGCCGGCCTTTCTCACGGCGGTGCCATCGCAGAAAATATCCAGCTCTCGCAGCTCGATAGGTTGCCCTGCATCCAGCGCGGCTTTCATGGATGCCTGGCCCACACCTTCGACGCCGATGATCTCGATGGCGGGCCAGTAAGTCTTCAGCCAACAAGACACGGCCGAGGCCATGCCGCCGCCACCGATCTGGAGATAGGCGATGTCGAAGGGCCCTTGGCCAGACAGCACTAACTCATCGGCCAGTGTGCCCTGACCGGCCATCACTTGCAGGTCATCATAGGCATGCACATAGGCCGCCCCGCTGGTGCGCTGATCTTCACGTGCGGCCATAACGGCCTCGTCATAGCTGTCACCGGCGAGCCGAATGGTCACCCACTCGCCACCATGCAGCCGCACGGCGTTCTGCTTCACTTTGGGCGTTGAGCGCGGCATGTAAATGCGGGTGTGGATGCCCAGTCTTTTCGCTGCCAACGCCACGCCTTGGGCATGATTGCCAGCAGAGGCAGTGACCACACCAGCGGCGCGCTGCTCGGGCGAGAGCTGTGTCATCGCATTGCAGGCACCGCGCCACTTGTAGGACTTCACGGGCGACAGATCCTCGCGTTTCACCCACACTTCCGGCCCTGGTTCTGTATCCGCGCCGGGCATGATGAGCCTCTCCATGGGTGTCGGCTGGCCGAAGCGATATACACGCTCGCGTGCGAACAGGATCTCCTGCCTCAGGCGGCGGTCCAAGGGTAAATCATCGCGTCCCATCACGCTGGCAATCATCGGCACCAGCGTGATTGGGGCAAGGGGATTCCGCCCCATTGAGGGTGATCGCTTCCTTGGGTCGGAGCAGTTATGCGTAGCGATCCGGCAAGAGCAGTGTCAGGTCGAAGGTCGGCTTTTCGTTGTCCATGAGTTGCCCAACGATTTGCCCCGTCACAGGGGCGAGGCTCAGGCCCATCATCGCATGACCCGTGGCGATAAGGAGATTGTTACACGCCTGCGTGCGGCCCAGGTAAGGCATGCCATCGGGCGAGCAGGGACGCAGCCCGTGCCAGGGCTTGATGCCGTCGAAGTGACGACGCTCGAACTGCGGGAAGTAGGTCTGCGCTGCCCGGAGCATGCCTTCCACCCGGCGGGGCTGCGCTGGGGCATTCAAGCGCGTGATCTCCATGGTGCCGCCGAAGCGCAACGTATTGCCCATGGGCGTGACGGCTACCCGAGCCTCGGTCAAGATGGAGCAGAGCTGTGGCATTTGCACGGGATCAGTCACCGTCACGCTGTAGCCGCGGCCTGCCTGCATCGGCATGCGAAGGCCCAGATGCTGTGCCAACCCAGCCGACCACACGCCGCTGCTGAGCACGAACTGGTCTGCGGGGATCTCGCCTTTGTCAGTGACCACCGCATTTAGATGACCGGAGCGCTTGCTGAAGCCGATGACTTGCGTGCCATAGAGTAGCTCACCACCTGCCGTGCGGATCTGTTGCTCTAGTAGAGCAAGGTAGCGCTCCGGCTGAAGGTGGCAGTCGTGGGGATAGTGGACAGCACCCGCGACACCCATGGTGACGGTGGGATCGAGGGCCGCTACCTGCACTGCATTCAGCACTTCGGCCTCAATGTCCAACTCACGAGCACGTGCCGCGACTGCTGCTTCTTCGCCCAGCGTGTGCGGCGACTTGCACAGCATGAGCAGGCCCTTCTTGACCAAGCCAAATTCATGGCTTGCGGACAGGTGCGCATACGCGGCTCGACTGGCGAGGTGGAGATCGCGGAGCAGGGGAGCGCAGCGCTGCACATGAGCCTTCGACGCGACACGCCAAAACCGCCAAGCCCAAGAGATAAAGTCGGGATCAAGCCGTGGCTGAATAAAAAACGGCGACTCAGGATTCCACATCCATTTCAGGCCGAGGGCGACCATGCCTGGGGCTGCAAGCGGGATGAAATGACTCGGCACCACCA
>CAXNNN010000224.1:0-6183 GCA_964203095.1 Verrucomicrobiaceae bacterium
CCAGTGAGGATGACGGCATCCGCAGGCACGACCTCGCCAGGGCGGAGCACGATGACGTCGCCGAGATGCAACTCAGCGGCTTCGACTTCTTCTTCCACTTCATCACGCCGACGGCGGGCGGTGAGGCGGTTGAGCTGGCGGAGCTTGGAGAGCGCCATCTCGACACCAACGGTGGTCCTTTCCTCCAACATCTGGCCGAACACGAGGATGACCGCAACGATGCCACCGGTGAAGTAGCGGCCAGTCGCCAGGCAGGCGGCGAGCGCTAGAACGACGTACTGGTCCATGTAAAACTGCGTGGCAGCGAAGCCGGTGGCACGAATGGCACGGATCACCCCGAGCACGATGGGCAGCGCCACGACCAGCACGCCGACGAGAGCTAGCAGCGCGGGGATGGCGGGCTGGCCGGGCCGCAGCCAGCCGGTAAGGGTGGAGGCGGCGAGCAGGCTAGTGGCGGTGAAGAGCAACCGCAGGCGGGAACGCGTGGCGTTGTCGAGATCGTAAGTCATCGGGAAAAGTTAGGCGAGGGCTCCACGAGGATGGACGGCGCCGAGTTCTCCGCAGGGAGGAGCGTCCGCGAGTAGATCTGGCTCATCGCGGCATCCAGGCTCTCGCGGAGGATGCGCTGCGCCACGAGTTCCGGCTGGCGACGGTAGTTTTCCAGTACAGAGGTGAAGGCACCGGCCTCTCCACTCGCAGTAGCGATAAGCTCGGCGCTATAGGCCTGGCCACGCTGGAGAATGGAGGCGGCATCCCCTTCGGATTTGGTGATCGTCTCTCCCTGATACTGGAGGGAGTTTTCCGCCATCGTTTTGGCGAATTGCCGCGCGTTGACGACCTCCTCAAAGGCCATAAGCACTTGGCTCGGCGGCGAGAGGGTAACGATATCAATGCCACTGACACGGATGCCTAGCTGGAGCCGTGTGGCGATCTCTTGGAGTGAGTCGGCGGCCTTTTCAGCCACCTCGCTGCGGTCTGAGGTGAGGCTGGCGTCGATCTTCCGCGCGGCGAGCTGGATGGCGAGTGATCGGCGGGCGAGACGAGCGAGCAAGGAGCTGATGTCGGAGCCAGCAGAGGCATGGGCGAAGGGATCGCTGATGCGGTAGCGCAGGGTGAAGCGACCTTGGATGACATTGTAATCGGCGGTGAGTGTGTAGCCGTGCCGCACGGGATCGAGCGTCATGTAGTCGAATTTTTGCGTCTCGCTTTCCTCGATCTCCTTGCTACGGACCTCTTTGTAGAGCTGTGCATCGGATTTTTCGATGAGCTTGTCGGGATCACCGATCTTTCCGCCGACGAGCGCCCATTGATCGAGCGGGAGGCTCAGATCACGCCCGGTCTCAAAACGCAGCACTTCATCAAACGGTTCCGGAAGTCCGATCAACAGCCCAGGGCCGTGCAGATCCGGCTGGAGGCGGCCCAGGCGGCGCACGAGCGCCGTTTCTTGCGGCTGGATGGTTCGAATGCCTGAGACGGCGTAAAGCAAGAGCAGCACGGCGAAGACCCAGCGTGCATGAGCGGTGAGCTGCTTCAGGAAAAGCAGCAGCGCCTCGACGAGATGGCCGTCGTGGCGCAGCGGTGAGGAAGCTTGTGGCGCGGTGGTCATCACGGTTCGGTTTCAATCGGCGCTGGTGACGGGCTCTCCAAGGGCTTTACGGGATTCCCATCCCCTTCCTTGGTCTTCAGCCAGTGCAAGGGGGCCACGGAGGTGTCGAGCACGACGGTGGTGTTTTTGTCCACGACGGTGCGCAAGCTCTGCAGCTCGCGCAGGAAGCGGTAAAAGGCGGGGTCTTTGCCATGCGCTGCGGCATAAATCGCAGCGGCCTCGGCCTCGGCCTTGCCGCGCATCTCCTCGGCCTGGCGTTTCGCATCGGCAATGAGAAAGGAGGCCTGCTTGTCGGTCTCCGCTTTCATCTCGGCGGCCTTGGCTCGGCCCTCCGCGCGGTACTGCGTGGCCTCACGTTTGCGCTCCGCTCTCATGCGACGGAAGACGGACTCTGTATTCGCCTCCGGAAGCTGTATCTGTGTGATGCCGGTGGTCGTGAGGTCGATGCCGAGCTGCTTGAGTGCGTCGGGCGCAGCGAGGGTGAGGATTTCCTTCTCCAACGCCGGGATGGAGGCTCCGGCACGCTCGTCGCCGACGAGATCGGCGAAGTCATGGCGACCGAGGACGGTGTTTCGTGCGCTCGTGATGAGGGCGTCCAGCTTTTGCCGCGCGGGCTCAAAATCGCGCACCGCGGTGTGGAAGGTGAGCGCCTCATGCACACGCCAAGTGAAGAAAACGGGCACAATGACATTGCGTTGGTCACGTGTGAGGGATTCGCTGATGCGAATCTCAGCATGCTGGAGACGGCGATCAATGCGCACGAGGTGCTCGAGCGGCACCGGCAGGCGGAAGTGCAGCCCGGGCTGCTCCACCGTGCGCATGGGCTTGCCAAAGCGCAAGACGATGACGTGCTCGGCCTCATTGACAAGGAAGCAGCAGGCAAAGGCAAGCACCAGCAGTGCTGCGCCGATGAAGAGGGCAAGGCGCAGCATGATCGTGCGGCGGGCGGTGGAGTCAGACGGTGAATCGCTCATGGTTTTGGCGCGGAAGGGTTCTGGAGGACATTGTCAGCATCTGGCGGGGCCATGTTGGGCGCGGGAATCTCCCCCTGGCCCATTTTGACGAAGCCCTCGATCTCCATGTCGAAGGCTTCAAGGGACTTCACCGGGCGCGGGATGAGCGCCTGCGGCGCGGGCGGGGCGCTGCTAACAAAGTCGGGATTCAGCACTTTGCGCAAGTCAATGTGCGCAGGCATACGAGTGCGGATGCTGTCGTCGATGATCGCTTTCTTCGTGCCGCCGAACGCCTCGTCAAAGACGCGGAAGCCCTCGCGCCACTGGAACAGCAGGGGGCTCAGCTCCCACGAGGCACGACGGCTCTCAAAACGCGCCGTCTGCCCGGCGACCTGGGCCTCACGGTTGTCCACCATGGACTGGGCCTGCTTCAGCGTGGCGGCAGCGAAGCCCTTGGCGTTGTAGAGGCTGTCTGTGTTGTTCGACTCGGCATCGTGGATCGTGGCCTCCTTGTCCTCCATGGCGGAAATGACCTCCTGGAAGGTCTCCGCCACGCTGACCGGCGGATGCACATCCCGCAGAAGCACATCCGTGATGGTGATACCGGAGTCGAGCTTGTCCAGCGCCGTCTGCAGCCGCACGCGGAACTCCGCACGGATCTCTTCCCGGGCCTGCGTCATGATCTGCGCTGCCTTACGCGGCAGCGCCAGCGTAAGGAGGACACGCTGCGCCTCCTGCGCAAGCAGCTCCTCTGGCTTCGCGATGCTGCGCAGGAAGCGCAGCGGATCGTTCACACGAAAAAGAATCGGCACGCTGATGGAAAGGAAGTCATCCCCGCCACCGACGAGAGACTGCTGCTCCCCCTCATAGTGCGCCCGCTCCCACAAGATCGGCTGCCCCGGATCGGTCCGGAAGCCCAGCACCACCTCGCGCACGCGACCCGTGTCCACAAGTTGCACGCCGCCGAGAGGCCATGGCAGGGAGGTGTGCAGCCCAGGCTCCAGCGCCGTCTTTTCCCATGAGCCGAGATGCTGACGCACCCCCTGACTGCCAGCGGGAACCTCATGCAGGCAGGACGCGGCCCATGCCACGAGTAAAACGGCCGCCACCAGCCGCAGCAGCCCGCCGCGCACCACCGGCCACATCCACATGTCCGCCAGTTTGAGCGAGACATGATCGTCTGCATCAGAAGCCGTCATCGCAGGCAGGCAGTCACGCCACTCCGGGCCGAGCCAGGCAAAAAAGAAAAATGCGCCAGGTTGCGCCATGCTCTGCCAATGGCGGCGCGGTGTGTAAAGACGCACGGTGAGACGAGACAGCGTGTCGGCTAGAAGTAGACTGACAAAAAGTCCCAGCGCGAGAGCCAGCCAGCCGTGCAGCGGTGTTTGCAAATACTGCGCGGCCAGCAGCACACCCGCGCAGATGAAATGAATGACGACGAGTAGGCGCAGCAGGCAGCGCCGCAGCGGAGACCAAGCCCCAGCCTTCGTCGAGGCCAGGATGCCTGCAAAAGAGAGCACCGAGCCGATCACCAGCGCCCCTATGGCCAGCCCGGGACCCACTGCGCCGACGAGCACCCATTCGGAACAAAATAGAAAAGCTGGGATGAGCGCCGCGAGCGCCAGCAGCACACCCGTGGCAGGCCGTGCGAGGAAGAGGCACGCGATCAGCACAACCAGAGCCACCATCGGCAGCAGCCAGGTCATGGAGAAAAAAAGAAGGCAAAGCAACAAACCCGCCACCTCCATCCACAGCAGGACGGATGGAAAAATCGAAGGGCGGGCGGAGGGCGAAGACATGGATTCCT
Source organism: Verrucomicrobiaceae bacterium (assembly GCA_964203095.1). Classification (GTDB taxonomy): domain Bacteria; phylum Verrucomicrobiota; class Verrucomicrobiia; order Verrucomicrobiales; family Verrucomicrobiaceae; genus JAEUHN01. Next base: position 4,367 of record CAXNNN010000224.1, read on the forward strand.
GGAAATGAAAGTCCCGGCCATGCACAGAGCATGGCCGGGATGAGCTTAGAACAGAGCTGTCAGGCGGCGGATTAAAGAGCCGGACGCATGATCAGAACCTGGCCGTCTTCGGAGAATTCAGCTTGGGCCTCAGCTTTGGTGTAGGTGCCGCCACCGAGGTGGGCAGGCTTGGCGATGTTGCTGCGCATGCGGGTGCTGCCGCTGCCGAGGTGGCCTTGCACATTGATGACGAAGGTGCCCGGGCCAAAGATCGCATCGGAGGTTACCACGCCAGACGTTTCCCAAAGACCTGCCGTGTGGCCGGTTGAAGAGTCACGGCTCTGCACATAGGCGTAGTTGAAGGTGGACTGGAGCTTCGCGGCGTAGGCAGCATTGCGGTTCAGCGTCCACACGCCACCATTGCGGGAGAAGTTGGCAAACACGGCGTCAGCAGGGCTGTTACGGTCTTCGCAGATGACGATGAAGTCCTTGGAGACGGCGATGTTATCGACGCTGACTGGATAATCGGTGGTGCCGATGGTGCCCTGTGTGTAGGTGCCAAGAGCGCCGGTGATCGGAGCCGTCAAGCGACCTGTGGCTGCGCCGGAATAGCTACCGGAGGGGTAGATGATCGTATCCGAATTGTACACGACATTGAGCGTACCGTTGGCGATCGGGTTGGTCGGATTCATCGTCAGCTCATACAAACGACCAAGGCGGTTCGGGCCGCTACCACCGGTGGTGGCCAGGAACACGCTGCGGGTAGGCTGTTTTGGATCAAACTCAATGTCTTCCACGCGTACAAAGCCGAAACCGCCGAGGACGTCGGACTGTATCGAGAGCTGAGAATGCGTGAGCGCAGCACCGTTCGGTACTTCCACCCACTTCATGGCAAGGCTGCCACTGGTGAAGGTGCCTTCGTTATGCTGGGCGGCGTTGCCGCAGAGCACGTAGATCTTGCCGTTGGTCAGACCGTTCTTATCCAGCACGCTGTTGGAGCGGCGGAGTTTGGTACCAACATACATGTACATGTAGGACACAACGTTGCCAGTGGCCGCACCATCTTCCGAGGAAAGGATGACGGTCTTGTCATCACGGCGGGGTTGCACAATCGTCGTCTCGCGGATGACACGGCCAAGATCTGGCACGGTGTACATCTTGCCGTCGGCGACAACAACGGTCTGCGAGCCGCCCGCATCGTAGTTGCCACTGTCAGACTCTTCATTGGTGAAGAACAACGGGCGGTCCATGCCATGCTCGCGGCCGGCGAAAGAACCGGAGCAGAAGCGGGTGAAGCCAGCGGCGTCGCCCTCAAGCGGAGGACGGGTGCCAAGCGCGCCTGAAGCCTGCGTGTTCTCAAGGAAGAGTTCCTTGTGAGCCACGCTGCCGTTGAGGATGGCCCCTGTGGTGCCATTCAGCGAGAAGCGGGAAACCCAAGCACCCTTGTAGCGTGTGGAGCCGGCCAAGCTGTCGAACGGACCTTGGTTAACGGTGCTAGGAGTTTCGTGAGCGACGAAAAGGATGTTTTCGCCACTGACGTTGTCTTTATAGATGCCCATGGCATCTGGGATGCCGCAGAAAGCGAAGTTCGTGGCACCGACTGGACCCGTGCCTGGCGTGACTGGCACGCGGTCGCCGACCGTGACGATGGGGTTGAAGGAGAAGTTAGCCGTAGGAGTGGCGTTGAGATAAGAGGACTCGGAAGTCAGGAAACCCTGACCGAAGGCGGATGCCGAAGCGAGCGTAAGGCCCGCCATTAATTTAGGGAAGTTCATGGGTGTGTTTATGGTATTGGGTTGTCCCACCCCGTAAGGGGCAGAAAGGATTTAGGCAGAGCG
>CAXNNN010000225.1:0-6181 GCA_964203095.1 Verrucomicrobiaceae bacterium
GTTCGCCCGAGCTGGAAAACTAGTGTTGGATATGCTGGAGCTGGAGTTGTAGCTGGTGCAATAGACTTTTTCGGCGGCGCTGGAGTAGCCTCTACCACATTATTAGGAATTGCCGCTGCAGATACGGATGGCAGAATTAAGGAACAGGAACAGATGGTAGAGGCGCTCGAAAATTATCGCCAATATTGCGCAAATGTTGGTTATAAACCGGGCCTATAGCCTAGGCGAAAGAGTTCGGGTGAACCATGTTTCAAAGTTAGAGAGTTTCGACTCTGAAATGTTTCGGCCAAAAGCGAGCCCCGAGCGCTCCTGTCAATTCAGGTAAAAACACAGCAGAAAGCTCCTCGCTATTGACGGTCCAGCCATTCACAGGAGCAGCTTTCCCGCTCCTCCAAACGCTTCAGCGGCCACCGCTCCCTCAGGCCATGCAAAAAGATCAAGGCGGTGGTGCCGCCTGCTTAACGCCTATCACAGTCTTCACTCGCGCCCAGAAGTTGTCGGCGTAGCGGTGCTGCATGGGCGCGTCGCTGGCGATGTGGTCGCCGTCGGCATACATGTCGAGGGTGAGCGTGGGGTCCTGCGATTCGTCGGTCAGGACGGCGTTATTCTGCTCCAGGTAGGTTTTGAGGTCCGCCAAGTAGGCCGTTAGCAGGCCTGGATCAGGGCGGGTGTGGTTGGCCAGGGGGCGGCGCTTCACGCGATGGAAGTGCAGCTTGATGCCGTGCTGCTTCGCGAGCGCGATGATATGGGGGAGAAAGCTGGTATCAGGCGAGGGATCGAAAGCGACGGGGCCATTTTCATACATACCGGGGTCGGGCACGTCCGCAGGTTCTGCGTGGCCAGCAGCACCGCCCCCGGGTTTGGCAGCGGTCTGGGAATCTGAGCCGAGGTCATGCCGCAGGTGCGCGAGGCCAAAGCGCTCGTTGAGTTCCTGACGCCGCACACTTTTCTGCCAGGAGCCGGGCATTTGTGTCAGGGTGAAGGCTGCGTCCTGCAAACTCCTGCGACCCGCCTTCAAGGCGTCTTGGGTGGGCAGCAACCATTGCAGGCTGTGCGACACGGTGGCGATGAAGCCCGCTTCATTCCGCCGCACCAGCACCTGCTGCCACTCAGGCTGTGCGGGGCCTTGCAAAGCGAGAATGAGGTCCTCATTCACACCCGTCGTGCGGAAGTCGGCCCAGGTCAGGTCCGTGTCGCGGAAGAAGAGGGTGACCCATTCGGGCTTCGTGTCGGCCTTGATGATGATTTGCTTCAGGATCAGGAACCAGATCGCGGACTGCGTGCCGCCTTCGGCCAGGCGGCGCACTTCACGGCCGCTGATCTCCTCGAGGTAGCGCTGGTCGATGCGCGAGTTCACCATCGAATTGCCCACGATGACCCAGTCGGACTTGACTCTGTTTAAGCGCCCAAGTTCGACTGCGGGGTCCAGCCGATCTCCCACCGGGAAGGCCTCTCCGGCCTCAGGCTGGCCAAGGCGCAGGAGCAGAGCAGGGATAGCCACCGCGATAGCAGCGACGGTGATGAGCTGGGTGATGCCGGAGCGAGCGGTAGCCATGAGAGGGCTGTCTTTAGCCGCGCTCCTTTCATCAGGCAAGCAACGGACGAATGACATGCCCATGCACGTCCGTCAGTCGGAAGTCGCGGCCTTGCGTGCGGAAGGTCAGGCGCTCGTGATCCAGACCCAGCAGGTGCAAAATAGTGGCCTGAATGTCATGCACGTGCACGGGATCGCGCACGATGTTGAACCCTAGCTCATCGGTCTCGCCCATGGTGAAGCCTTTTTTCACGCCAGCACCCGCCATCCAAACGGTGAACGCCTGTGGATGATGATCGCGACCCAGAGCACGGCCCAGGGCAGGATTGGTCTCCACCATCGGTGTGCGACCGAACTCCCCACCCCACACAACGAGCGTGTCGTCGAGCAGGCCACGCTGTTTCAAGTCCATCACCAACGCCGCACTGGCTTGGTCGGTCTCTTTGCAGTTCTTGCGCACGTTGCCTTCCACGTTGCTGTGCGCATCCCAGCCTTCGTGATAGATGTTTACGAAGCGCACGCTGCGCTCGATCATGCGGCGCGCAAGCAGGCAGGCGCGGGAGAACGAAGGCTTGTCAGGATCGCAGCCATACCTCTCCAGCGTCTCCTTGCTCTCACTCTTCAAGTCGGTGAGTTCCGGCGCGGAGGACTGCAAGCGGAAGGCCATTTCATACGCAGCGATGCGCGTGGCGATTTCAGGATCGCCCACGGTGCCGAGCTTGCGGCGGTTAAGCTCGCCGATCAAATCCAGGGAGTCGCGCTGTGCCTTGGCGTCGATGCCTGCGGGGCTGCTCACATTCAAGATCGGATCACCCGTGTTGCGGAAGCGCACGCCCGTATAGGTCGACGGCAGGAAGCCGCTGCTCCACAGCGCACTGCCACCACTGAGACCGCTGCCCGTGCTCATGACCACAAAGGCAGGCAGATTCTGAGTCTCTGCGCCCAGGCCATACAATGCCCAGGAGCCCATGCTGGGCCGCCCTGGCACCGCAAAACCCGTCTGGAAAAAGACCTGTGCAGGCGCGTGGTTGAACTGGTCCGTCTTGACCGACTTGATGACGCTGATCTCATCCACGATCTGCGCGAGGTGTGGCAGCGTCTCGCCTAGTTCGATACCGGACTGGCCATGCTTGTTAAATTTGAAGCGCGGCCCCAGCGCCGCAGCATCGGGCCGAATGAAGGCGTAGCGCTGACCACCAATGACCTCAGGCGGAATCGGCTTGCCCTCGAATTTCGTCAGCATCGGCTTGTGATCGAACAGCTCCAGCTGACTCGGTGCACCGGCCATGAACAGGTGAATGACACGTTTCGCCTTCGGTGAGAAATGCGGCTGCGGATTGCCCAAGCCATTGCTAGAGGCCGCATTCGCCAACGAATCCGTGAGCAAGCCCGCCAGCCCGATCTTGCCCAGGCCAAGGCTGCAATCCTTCAGGAAGTGACGGCGGGAGTGGTAGATGGGGTTACTCATGGCGGGGCCTCAATTAAATGTCTCTCAAACGACGCCGAATGAGGCTCGGGTCTTGCCGAAGATCGAGCAACGCATGAATCAAAATGCCACGCGACTCGACCACATAAAACACACCGTAGCGAAAGTCTGGACCGATCAAGAGACGCCGCACATTGCTCCTCTGCACAAGCTGTCGACCAAGCAAAGGATTCTGACTTAGCAACTCAAGTCCCTCGACCAAAGGACGACGTAGCAGTCGCAGAGGAAGATCATCTTCGTCGGAGACAGCCTCCAGCTGACGATAGATCAGCAGCAGGTCATGCTCAGCGCCTAAGGTCCAGACGATCTCAGTGCTCACGGGTTCCGAAGACGCGCTGTTGCACCTCTTGCCAGGTCGAGGTGGCGGCGGGATTGGCCTCGTGATGAGCCAAACGTTGATCAAGCAGCGCGAGGATCGCCGGGTCCAATTCATTGCCCTCTTCTGCATCAGCCGCCTGCACCAGTTCTTGGGCGAAGATGCGTTTTTCCACCGCCGTTAAGCGGCCAGTATCGGGAAACTGTTCCAGAATCATGGGCTAATACTATCCTTTCGTGACGAACTCGTCGAGGTTGAATACGGTGCGCGCGGCCAGTGTCCAGGCGGCAGCATCGACGGTGGCGTCCTGGCTGCCAGCGATGGCGGCAGGGTCCAGTTGCTTCGCTTTTAAGCGTTCGCGCTGGGCGTTCACATAGAGCAGCAGCAATGTCTGTTCATCCTTGGATGCATGGCGTGAGAGCGTGCGCTGGAATAGCAGATCAGCGCGGGCTTCATCCGTGGAAGCCGAGGCAACGAGCAGCTTGCCCAGGGCCTGCGCAGCTTCGATGACAATGACGTCATTCATCGTGGTCAGCGCCTGCATGGGCGAGTTGGAAGTCTCGCGCGACGCCAAGCATTGCTCGCCAGTGGGACCATCGAAGGTGGTGAACATGGCAAAGGGCGCGGTGCGTTTCATGAAGGTGTAGAGGCTGCGGCGGTAGCGGTCAGGCCCCGTGCTGGGCTTCCACTGAAACTTCCCATACGCCGCCTCGGTCACGCTCTCGGGCTGGGGCGGATAGACACTCGGGCCCCCCACTCTGGCGGTGAGAAGACCGGCGGCTTGCAGGACGGAATCGCGAATGATCTCGGCATCCAGACGCGTGCGGGGAAACTGCGCGTAGAGCTGAGGTGGAAGATCTTCGAGTTCACCAGACGCGGCGTCTTTGCCTTCGCTCTTGGCCCGTAGCTCTCCACCTCCCTGCCTGTAGGTGGCACTCATCACGATCAGCTTGTGCATGGCCTTCATGCTCCACTTCTGCTGGATGAACTCGGTGGCCAGCCAGTCGAGCAAGGCAGGGTGGCTAGGCAGCTCGCCCTGATAACCGAAGTCCTCAATCGTCTTCACGATCCCGCGACCAAAGAAGGCGGCCCACTGGCGATTCATCACGACACGGGGCGTGAGTGGATTGTCGGGCGAAACGAGCCAGCGCGCGAAGGCCAGGCGGTTGCGCGGCTGGTCCTTGGGGAACGGGTGCAACACGGCGAGCGTGACGGGCTGCACGGACTCCTTCGGCTGGGTGTATTCGCCACGGTGATGCCGGAAGGTCGGGCGCGGATGAGTCGCAGGGCGTTCACGCATCACCAGCGAGGTGATCGGCGCCGGGCGCTTGCGCAGTTGCTCGATCTGCTTCGACTGCTGGGCCAAGGCAGGCGTGGTGAGCAGGAAGTGCGAGAACAACTGCTGCCGTTGAGCGGCGGTCAGCGCACCGTCGGGCAGCGCCAGAAGCCGAGCCATCGCTTCGTCCATCTCATGCGCGATGGTGCTTTTCTGCGTGCTCGTCGAGATGCGGAAGCGCCCCAGCGGGCAGGCGTAGTGACGACCGAAAAGCATCTTCACTTTCAGCACGCCCGCAGGCAGTGGTTGATCAAAGACAAACACCGCCTCATGCCGCTCGCCGTAGCGTGCCGCGCAGCTCCAGCCCGTCTGCGGATCACCGTCAATCGCCTGGAGAGCGGTCGCCTCGTTCTTGCCGAAATTGTTCTTCGCATAGCTCTCGCTCGCGCTGGCGATCTTGATCGGCTTGTCATTCACCGTGACCTGGAACTCGCCCATGAAGAAGTCGCCTTTCGGTCCCTCGTAGTAGCAGTAGCCGGGACCATGCGCGGGCAGGCTTTCATGAGGCAGTGCCTCCAATCGGAGCGCGGTCGTGCCTGCGGTGGGCAGCGCAAAGGTCAGGTCAAAGGTGTCACTCTTCGCGCTGTCGCCGCTGGTGAGCAGGCTGTTGTCCGGCAGCACGGTCAACAGCGGCAGATTCGTCTTCAGCGCTGTGGGCTTCAGCGCGGTCCACTGGGTCTCATGCGCCTGCTGCTGCTTCAGCCATGCGGCAAAGGCTTGTTCCGCTGCTTGGCGTCCGCCTTGGAATTGATCTGGCAGTTTCGCCGTCAGGGCATCGGCACGCTTGAGCGCGTTCTGGTAAGCCTTCTCAGCATCGACATTCGGCAGGTCAAAGTCGGGTTCATCGGCATTGTTGAGGAAGGCCAACATGCCGAAGTATTCGGTATGGGTAATGGTATCATACTTGTGGGTGTGGCACTGGCAGCACTGCATGGTCAGCCCCAGCCACGTCGTGCCGGTGGTGCCCACACGGTCGGTCATGGCGTGGTAGCGGAACTCCAGCGGGTCGATGCCGCCCTCTTCATTCAGCATGGTGTTGCGATGAAAACCCGTGGCGATGATTTGCGAAGCCGTGGCCCCAGGGAGCATGTCGCCCGCGAGTTGCTCAATCGTGAACTGATCAAAGGGCAAGTCGGTGTTCAGCGCGTGGATCACCCAATCGCGATACGGCCAGATGCTGCGCTCGCGATCTTTCTCATAGCCATTCGTATCGGCGTAGCGCGCGAGATCCAGCCACCGACGCGCCCAGCGTTCGCCATAGGTTTCGCTCGCGAGCAGGGAGTCCACCAGCGCCTCGTAGCCCTGCTCGTTTGGCGTCTTGATAAACGCTTCCAACGCCTGCTGCGTGGGTGGCAGGCCAGTCAGGTCAAGTGCCACGCGGCGGGCGAGCGTGGCCGCATCTGTTTGGGGCGAGGGCGTTGCGCCGGCGGCTTCCAGCTTGGCCAGGATGAAGGTGTCGATCTCATTGCGCACCCAGCCTTGCTGCTTCACCACGGGCAGCGCGGGGGA
>CAXNNN010000226.1:0-6164 GCA_964203095.1 Verrucomicrobiaceae bacterium
TGCTTGGTCCAGATGGTTCGAATACAAATGCAGGTCACCGAAGGTGTGGACAAAGTCACCGGGCTGCAAATCGCATACCTGCGCCACCATCATGGTAAGCAAGGCGTAGCTGGCGATGTTGAATGGCACGCCCAAAAACAGATCGGCGCTACGCTGGTAGAGCTGGCAGCTTAGCTTGCCATTGGCGACGAAGAACTGGAACAAGCAGTGACATGGCGGCAGCGCCATCTCGTCGATTCGGGCCACGTTCCACGCGCTAACAATGTGCCGACGACTGTAGGGCTTGGTCTTGATGCCCTCGATCAACTGAGCCAACTGATCTACCGGCTTCCCCTCTGCACTGCCCTTCCAGCAGCGCCACTGCTCGCCATAGACTGGGCCTAGATTGCCCTCCAGGTCCGCCCATTCATCCCAAATGGTGACCTTATTCTCCTGCAAGTAGCTCACATTCGTGTCGCCCTTGATGAACCATAGCAGCTCATGAATGATCGAGCGCAGATGGCACTTCTTGGTGGTCACCAAGGGAAAGCCCTTCGACAAATCATAGCGTGACTGTTCGCCAAACAACGAGAACGCACCCGTGCCTGTGCGATCTTCACGGTAGCTACCGTGATCGAGCACATGGCGGAGGAGACGATGGTATTCCTTCATCCCTGCTGAGTGGCTACTTCACCTCTTCTCCCGTCGTGGCATGAGCAATCAAGAACTGCTCACGCTGATAGCCGGGATCGACACGGAAGGCGAGCTTGCACTCGTAACGGCGCTGGAGTTCAGCAAGTAACTCACCGTCCTCACTGCGGAGGCGCTGCATGACATCGGGGTGCACCACGACGACGAGGTCCTTTTGCTCTGGGCGATTGCGTTGGAGCACGGACGAGAGACGACGCTGAATGTCGACACTCATGGTGAGCGGTGTCTTCACCTGGCCGTGTCCTTTGCAGGCAGGGCAGGCCTCATACAATGCGGAGCCGAGGCTTTCGTGTAGGCGCTGGCGGGTCATTTCCATGAGGCCAAACTGGCTAATCGGCAGGATCTGCGTCTTGGCCTTGTCGCGGCGCACATTGTCCAGCACCGCCTTGTAAACGGCTTGCTGGTCACGGCGATGCTTCATGTCAATGAAGTCCACCACGATGAGACCGCCCATGTTGCGCAATCGCAGCTGACGACCGACTTCGACAGCGGCCTCCAGGTTGGTTTCGAGCAGGAGCTTGTCCACGTCCTTGCTGCCCTTGTTACGCCCGGTGTTCACGTCGATAGCGACCAATGCTTCGGTTTGATCAATGACGATGTAGCCGCCGCACGGCAGCCAGACTTGGCGATAGAAAGCATTGTCGATCTGCTTCTGAATGCCATAGGCGTCAAACAACGAACCAGGGCCTGCGAAGTGGGTGATGCGACGCTTGGCACGACGCGAAATAATGCCCGCCATCTCCTGCATGCGCTCGACGATGGCCTTGTCATCGCAAATGACTTCATCGACTTCATCGGTGAGGAAGTCGCGCACGGTGCGCTCGATCACGTCGGGCTCCTGGAAGCAGCAGATAGGAGCATTGTTGTTGTCGCGCTTCTGCACGATCTCGTTCCACTGCTCGACGAGGATGCACAAGTCACGGACAATGTGCCGAGCGCGCTTGCCCGTCGCTTCGGTGCGCATGATGACGCCCATGCCTTCGGGGAGATCGAGTTTCTCAAGGATCGCGCGGAGGCGAGCGCGCTCCTTCGGGTCCTCAACCTTGCGCGAGATGCCGAATTGATCGTTCAAGGGCATGAGCACAAGCAAGCGACCGGCGAGGGAAATGTTGGTGGTCACGCGCGGGCCCTTGTTGCCGATCGGACCTTTGGTAACCTGGACCATGATCTCGCTGCCAATCGGATAGAGCGCTGGGATGTCTTTTGACTCGATCTTCTTGGCTTTCTTCTTGCCACGTTGAACTTCTTCAAAGCCGCTTTCGATGGCCGCTGGGATCGCATCCCAGAAATGCAGGAAGGCATTCTTGTCAAAACCGATGTCTACGAACATGGCCTTCAAGCCCTGCTCAATGTTCTTGATGCGGCCTTTGAAGATGCTGCCGACGATGCTCTGGCTACCAACACGCTCGATGGAGTATTCCTCCAGAGTACCGTTTTCGAGCACCGCGACGCGGTTCTCAAGCGCTTCGCAACAGATGGCGATGCGACTGCCGGTTCGGATGTCTCGCTTGCCTGTGAAAAATTCCTTGAGTCGTTGAACGAAAGTCAATGCCATATAGGGTTGAATAAGAGGTAAAAATGGAGCGTTAAATCTAGCGACCGAACAGGCGGCCAAAGAGAGTCTTGCGCTGTGGCTTCTCAGTTTCAGCGGGGGCCTGGGCAGGAGCTGCGCGCTGCGACTCGCTGCTCCGCTTGGCCTTCTTCCGAATCATGGATTCATCGGCGACTTTGCGGTCCTGAACTTGCGTATCTTGGGACTCGCGCTCGCCAGCCTGGACACCGGTATCACCATCGTCGGCACTCGCTGCCAATTGGGCGGCCACGGGATCATCCGCATAGACGACGGCTTCCGTCGGATTGAAGTTACCAAGCACTTCTGGCATCGGCGCGATGGCCACCTGGTAGCCCTGATCGAGAGCCAAAGCCTGAGAGAGAACACGCTTCGCGACAGGGGCCGAGCAACCACCACCGGACTTGCCACCTTGCAGCAACACGCAAACCGCATAGCGAGGCTTATCATAAGGCGCGAAACAGATGAACCACGTGTGGTTGTCTTTGGTCTTAACGCCATTGACGATTCGCCAGAACTGCGCTGTGCCGGTCTTGCCTGCGACTTCCACGCCGGGCAGTTCAGGGATCTTGGCAGCCTTCGCTGTGCCCGCCGATCCATTAACAACCTTCCACATGCCGCGGCGAATCAATTCAATATTCTTGGGATCAATGCCCTCGTTAGCGAGATCACTACGAATAGGCGGAGGCAGCTCTTCGACAAGCTTATCACCTTGCATCACCTTCTTCAGCAAGTGCGGCTGGTAAGACTTGCCGCTGTTAGCGACTGTTGCAGTCACAGATGCCATTTGCAAAGGCGTGGCGGTGACTTTGCCCTGACCAATAGAGGTGTTGGCGATGTGTCCTGGACTGCGCCAGTTTTCATTGGGCGCATTGAGCTGCATCCACTCACGGCTTGGCAGGATACCTGGAGATTCGTCTTCTAGTTCGATCCCAGTCTTTTCTCCGACCCCGAGCATCTTGCCCACCTTGCCGATGGCGGCAATGCCCGCGCGGTTCCCATACTGATAGAAGAAGCAATTGCAGGACTGCATGATCGCGTCCGAAAGGTCGATTGACCCATGGGAGCCCCCCTTCTCAGCAATCCAGCATTTCATCGCTTTGTTGCCATAGGTGACGCTGCCACCACACGAGAAGTGCTGACCTTCAATGCCGGTCAATACGCCAGCGAAGGCAATGGGGATCTTGTAGGTCGAGCCCGGTGCGAAGGGCTGAATGGCACGATTGAGCAATGGCGTCACTGGGTTCTTCAAATAGCCCTGGAAGTCTTCGAGCGAGATCTTGGGAACGAACTTATTAGGATTGTAGTTCGGCACTGAGGCCATTGCCTTCACCTCGCCGTTGTTGGGATCAATCACGACCACGGAGGCACGTCCCAGATTGGCATCTCGCAAGGCACGCTCGGCGATGATTTGAATGCGGGCGTCAAGGGTCAACCACACGTCATTTCCTTTTTTGGGTGCCTTGTATTCTTCTGAGATCTCACGGACCAGACGCCCCTTCTCGTCCTTCAGCCAGACGCGGGCACCGGCTTCCCCTTTCAAGTGAGAGTCCATTGACTTTTCGACCCCGGCGAAACCGAAGTCATCACCCACGAAGAAGTCCCACTTGTTGCGCTCTTCCTTGGAAACCAAACTCTCGTCAGGCAGGCGCACGTAGCCAAGCAAATGGCAGGCCAGTGAGTCGTATAGGTATTGCCTCACCGGGCGCACCTCGGGCACAACCCCTGGGATTTGCAGATTGTGCTCAGCGAATTTGCTGAACTCTTCAAAGGTCAGGTCGTTTCGATACACCCACGGCACCGTGCCACCTCCAAAATAGGTGCGGTAGTGAATCCGTAGTTGATCGGGATCATAGTCACCCTTGGCCAAGCCCATAGCGCGAAGAGGCGTGAACACCTTTTCCTCCATGATACTGACAATGTCAGTCTCTTTCTTCTCACGCTCGAAGCCGCCGTCCCAATATCTGACGGTGATTTTGGGCAAAATGACAGGTTTGCCACCGCTGATGATTTTGAGTTCGTTGATCTTGGCATCGACGACCTCCTTCAGGTTAATGCGGACCTCGAAAGACGGCTTGTTGCTGGCAAGCACAATGCCGTTGCAGTCCTTGATTTCGCCTCGAACAGGAGGCACGCGCGCCATCAAACGTTTGGCCCCAGGAATCCTGTGGGTAAACTGGTCGTGATTCTCAATCTGCAAATAATACAGCCGGTAGACTAGCGTGGCGAAGCCAGCCATGACGAACAGACTGAAAAGATAGAGCCGGAAGTGATACTTAACTACCATCGAACCGATACCTCAGGCCTTCATACTTGATTTCGTAGTTTGTCGCCCGCGCCAGGGTATGAAGGACAAGATAAATAAGCGGCGAAGCGAGCATGGCCATAAGAGTGTCCGAAACCATCTTGAGCCACACTTCTTGCGGAAAGAAAAAGTTCCCCCGCAGAAAGGTGATGACAATGAACTGCACAAGCAGCCATACAATGGTGACAAACCCAACCATGAAAACTGGAAGCTCCCAGCGGCCTTTTTTGAACAGAGGTCGAATCCCCTGCATAAGACAGCCAAGCACACCAAACAAAATGATCGAATGACCGAAACCAAGATCACCACCTGACAGGCCCTGACTGAAGCCAGCGTAGCCGCTCACCCCACTCACCTGAGCCAGTTGCTCCATAGCGCTGTCTTCACTCATGATCTGAGCATATCGAGCATCCCACATGAAGCCGGTCATGAAAGCAAGCAGCAGCATGGTAGGAAAAGGCACCGCCACGGCCGCACAGAAAAAGAACACAGGAGCCAGGAATAGGCGGGCGTTCTGGGCAATCTCCACCGCTGGCACAAACTCTTCCAGGAAGAAGGTAACGCACATCAGAGCGATGATGGACACGTTGAAAAGCATGGTTCAGGGAGTGCTAGCGCTAGCACCAACGATGAAGACATCTTCCAGCTTCGAGAAGTCTACGGCCGTCTCCACGACGGCCTCACCCGAGATGTCCTTGTTCTCAAAAAGTTTCACCCGTCCAAGAAGCAGTCGCGATGGGAATACCCCACCATCACCCGATGAGGTCACATTGGTTCCAGGTGCAATAGGGGCATTGCGACTCAAGAAGCGCAAACGCAGATCGGGGGTCAACTCAAGCGCGCCCCGCTCACCACTTAGAATGCCTTTCTCTCGAGTGCCTTCAATCACTGCAGCCACTCGGCACAACTCATCGGTCAGCAAGATCACTTCAGACACATGGGGCGACACACGACCTGTCTTGCCCACCAAGCCTACATCGGTCAACACTGCACGATCAGGGGCGATTCCATCTGCGGACCCCTTATCAATGATCATCGAGTTCCACCAAGTTGAAGCAGAACGCTTGATGACACGAGCGGCGATGAGATCCTTGAACGGCGAGCGCTCACGGTAGCCCACCATGTTGCGCAGCTTGTTATTCTCCTCCAAGAGCTCGTCATGCCTTTGACTCAAAATAGTGAGCTTCTGAACTTTCAGGCGCAGCGCCACTGTCTCGCGAAGCAATTCCTTCGGATCAATCTCAGCCGAAATTGCACGAGTTGTGGTGTTCTCCACCGTAGCGCTTGCGTGTATGAATGGCGCAAAGATTGCCATGACCTTGCTTTGCACAGCCCGGGTAGTGGGTGTGTCCAGCATCATCACAGCGACGCATGCTGCGACGAAGAGCAGCAAGGCAATGAGGTTTAGGGTTTTCATTTAGCACGTGGCTGGTGACGGCCTCTACGCGACAACCCAGACTAGATGTCCGTGGTGCCGACCTTGCGCAGGAACTCAAGTTCACTTAGCACACGGCCCGTTCCCTCGGCGACAGCGCTGAGCGGATCTTCAGCCACATGCACCGGTAGAGCGGTCTCTTCCTGAAGCAGCTTGTCGAGACC
>CAXNNN010000227.1:0-6154 GCA_964203095.1 Verrucomicrobiaceae bacterium
CAAACAAGGCCTCATCGGTCCAGCTTCAGGGCAGCTCTGGAAACCTCCTCTCGCAGAGGACTTGACTTCGCCCCGCGCTGGTAGGGCGCTATGTCCCCATAGCGCCGCCGCCGAAGCTTGGGACGTAGCGATGCGCACTCTGACGCGAAATCCCGTCGTGTATCCGGCGCGTTGAGACAACGCGCCCTACCTATCATGGACACTGCGACGGCAGTCGAAAACGGGTTTCCAGAGGTGCCCATAACTCTTGTTTCACCCAATCCGACGGGCACCCTCTGCCTAGCAGGAGATCCCAGCGGCTACGTAGGCGAAAGCAGTTTGCGCCGCCTTGGCTCAAAGCCTCCGAGTTCTACACCTTGGCTTCTACCGCTAGCACAGGCAAAGGCAGGAGCTCCGGCGAGGCAGGTGCAGGCAGGGCGAGCGGGCGCTCGGCGATGCCACTGACATCGACGCTCGGCACGGTGCCCTTCGCTTCACGCCCCGTGATACGGCAGAAGTCATGATAACTGATCACTTCAAACGACCGGTCCAGGTGCTCCACAATGGCAGTCATGCTCTCCACCCAGTCGCCCGAGTTCAGGTAGTGAATGTCGCCGATCATCTTGTCCGCAGGCGTGTGGATATGGCCGCAGATGATCCCGCTGCACTGCTTCCATCGCGCGAGGTTTTGCAACTGCTCCTCGTAGCGTCCGACGAAGCCAACGGCTTGCTTGACCTTGGTCTTCACCCAGCGGCTGAGGGAGAAGCCTTCCTTCCCGCGCCAGCGGCGGTAGTCGTTGTACAAACGATTCACGCGCAGGAGGATTTCGTAGCCCACAGCACCAGCCTTAGCCAGCCACACATGGTTTGTGGTCACGTGATCGAAACCGTCGCCATGCACGACCAAGTAGCTGCCGTGCGGGGACTCATGAATGTGCTCATCGACCAAGGACAAGCCCGCGAGCTTGAACGGCAGGAAGCGTTCCAAAATATCGTCATGGTTGCCGCGCAGGTAGATGACTTCGGTGCCTTCCTTCTCCATCTTCTTCAGCACCGTGCGGACGAAGTGCGTGTGGTCTGGCATCCACTTCCCGCCGCTCTTCAGCGCCCATACATCGATGATGTCGCCGTTCAGCACCAACTTCTCGCACTCGCAATGGCGGAGAAAGTGGGCGGCTTGCACAGCCTTGGAATCTGCCATGCCCAGATGGATGTCGGACATGAACAGGGTCTTCACACGGAGCTTCGTTTTCATAGAGGAGAGGCGCTAAGGGCAAGGGTGCTCTGCATCGCTTGATACAGTTCATTTTCAAAATGGGTAACCACGGCGTCCCAGCTCAGGCCCTCGGCCTTCTGCCGGGCGGCGGAGCGCAGGTTGGCATCGTTCCACCGCGTGGACGCGTGCCTCACTTGCTCAAGGAACGCAGGCTCATCATGCAGCGGCGCGAGGAACCCTTCGCTACCGTGGGCGATGTGCTGGCGGCCTGCGGCGTAATCATACGTCACGGTGATCAGTCCACTAGCGAGAGATTCGAGCACCACATTGCCAAAGGTTTCACTGGTGCTGGGGAAAATGCCCACGTCGCCACTCGCGTAGTAGCGTGCCAGTTCAGCCCCCTTGCGCATACCGGCAAAGATCGCATCCGGGCACGCGTCCTTCAGCTCCGCAGCGCAGGGGCCATCGCCCACGATCACGCAGCGACCTTGCGGGTGGATGCTCATGAAAAGGTCAAAGGAACGCTGCAGTAGCGACAGATTCTTCTCTGCAGCCAGGCGACCCACATGAATGGCAACCGGCGTGCCGGCATCCACGTCCCACTGACGGCGCAGCGATGCATCACGCGCCACAGGCGTGAAAAGGCGGGAGTCCACTCCGTGGTCGAGCACGCCCGTGTTCAGCACGCCCATATCGGTCAGCATAGCCGCTGTGTCACGCGACTGCGCCAGCGTGCGTGCCGTGTGATTGTGCACGGTGCGGAGAAAGGCCTCGGCCACAGGTTGCAGGCCCGTCAGATGATAGTTGCTCAGGTAGGTGTGGAAATTTGTGTGAAAGCCCGAAACCACCGGTATGCCAGCGCGGTGCGCAGCCCAGATGGCAGCGATGCCCAATGGGCCTTCCGTCGCCACGTAAAGCACCTCGGGCCGAGCGCGCTGGAACAGAGAGGCAAACCAACCCATCGTCGTGAAGCCCACGCGCAACGCGGCATAGCCCGGCAAAGGTGCCGAGCAGACCACATGCGTGCGCGGCCCATCGCCACCATCGTTTTCCTGAGTGGTGACCACCTCCACACCGTGGCCGCGCGCCATCAGCCCCCGCGCCAACATGCCCAGCGTGCGCGCCACGCCATTGATGTCAGGTGCGAAGGTGTCAGAAACGATGATGACCCTCATGTGAATAAGTTCGGCGAAAAGCCGAAAATCGACAGTCTCGCCATGAAAAGGTTTTGTCACACCCCAGGGGCAGTCTTCTTATGACCAATGAACTGCAAATAGTCCCAAACGCCGCCATAGGCCAGGCGCTCCAGGCAGACCTCGGGCTTGAACTTGGACTGCAGACCGGCCAGCAAATGCCCATCCATGCGCACATGGTTCATGCCCATCCACTTGCCGAAACCTGGCAGGCGCGGCTGATGAAAATCCACGACAGCGATGCGCCCATTCGGACTCAGATCTGCCTCGGCGGCCTGCAAAGCCTGCTCCCACCCTGGGTTGAACATGCTCAGCGCGTAGGAGGCCAGGATCAGGTCAAAGCCTTCGCTCTCCCCCCTGATCGGCGCATCGTAGGCGGCTTCGCGCAACTGCACGCGCTCGCCGTGGCTCGACAGCTTCATCTTTGCCTTCGCTAGCATAGCCCCGGACAAATCAATGCCAATGATGCTCGCACGCGGGAAGAACTTGGCCAGCAAGTTCAGGTTGTGCCCCGTGCCACAGCCGATTTCTAGGATGTTCAGCGGGGCCGCTCGGCGGCGCACTTGCTTGAGGATGTCTTCGCGCCCGAACAAAAAGGACCACCGCGTGGCGTCGTAGATGCCTGCGTGGAATTGATAGTAGCGCGTCAACGCGCTGCTCGGCGTGTTCATAGCACCTCAGCGAAATGCGTGCTGCCATACGTACCCACGCGATCCTGCAAATGCAGGTCATGCGTAGCCAGCGGCTGGAACTGCAACTTGGCTCGAATATCCTCAGGAATGAAGCCCACGGTCAAGCCTGCGGAGCGCATCAGCACCTTCGTGCCCGGCGCGCTGTTTTGAAGAATGAGTTCCCACTCCTCGCGCAAAGCCGCCGGGTCATGCGCTGCTAGCCAGTCCTGATGATCGAGCAGGATGTAGTGCGAATAGTGACCTGGATACTCACGCAGGAAATTCGCCACCGTGGTCGTGTGCGGACGCACCGCACCAAGCCGCGAGGCCAGGGTCTGCATATGCTCCTCTCGCAAGTAGTTCGGGCAGCAATCACGTTGGTAGCGCCCGGTCATGTAAGCGCGCCAAAAGTAGTTGTCGGCGATCGGGACCTCCGTCAGAACACGGCGCAACTTGTCACGAACGAAGAAACCAAGCCCACCGGGATACTGCGACTTGATAATCTGAATCTGCGGACGCGGCACGCCCAGCATCGTCATCAGCGCTGGCTGCCTCACCAGCCACTGCGCGATCTTGCCCCAGATTTCCGGCTCTAGCCGATGATAAAGGTCCGCCTGCTCCTCGAGGCTCTCCGCTTCCAGGAGGCATAGCGCGAGATCATTGAGATTGTGACGGGTGCGGAACAGAGCCTTCAGCATCAGCCACGCCACGGTGCCAGAGGTGCCATGATAATAATAAGAGCGCTTCAAGCTGCGCGGATCGAAAAAGGTGATCTTCTCGTCCCAGAAGCGCTGTGCAGACTCACTCAGGTCACCGCGCACCAACATGTAATAAGCCCGGAACTCTGGAGCCGCACCATCCCCGAACAGGCTGAACAGCATGTGATGATTACCGTGCTTGATGAGGGCCATCTTCAGCTCCAGCACTGCATTCTGCCGGAAGTTCATGTCCACCGAATGAATCTCCGCCGGACCATCTAGCAGGTAGTCCAGCGTATTGCACCCAGCGCTGGTGATCATGACCACCTTGCTATCCGCCTTCAGATTGAGCAGCTGGCGATCCACCCGCGGGTCTTCCCATGCGCAGTTGTAAATGAGCTGAGACTCATGAACCCGACGGAACATGAGGTCATGCGTAGCTTTGACAAGCGTCTTCCGAGGAGCGGGTAGAGTGCGTTGGGACATTGCGTCTTGTGTTCCACGACATTGCCAGTTCTCGCCACTGCGGTCACGTCACAGTCGTGTCACAGAATTTCTTTCCCTTGGTCTCAAACTCATCACAACCGGGCGGCAATCACTTCTTACCTCCTTGCAAGCCCTCGGTCTCGCGAAACGCAGTCGGCGTCAGCGCTGTGAAGCGCTTGAAGTCCTTGCTGAAGTAGAACTGGTCCGCGTAGCCGACTTGGCGAGCGACATCCTTGATCGGATCAGTGCTCTCAATCAGTCGGCGCTTGGCCTGACCAATGCGATAATGCCGCAGCCAGTCGATGGGTGAGGCACCAAGCGCACTGCGGAAGACACGATTGAAATGCGAGGGACTCATGCCCGCAATGTCAGACAGCTCTGCCACGCGCAGGGGCTTATGATAATACAGACGCAGGTGCTGTAACACGCGCTCCAGGGCCACGGGCAAGTCATGATGCTCAGGCAGCGGATGTGCATTTCGAGAGTCGCACGCCAGCGCGATGAGCGTGGACACATGCGCGTGAATCCAGGCCGCGTGCACTGCATCTTGCTGCTGCATCAGATCGAAGATCGCATTCAGCTTGGCACCACTACGACGCATGTCGATCGACTCGAAGACCGGCTGCGAGTCGGCTGCCAGCATTTTCCATGCACGATCTAAGGTCGCGCCCTCCACACGAATCCAATCCAGCTCCCATGGGTCATCCTTCATCGCCCCATACGCATGAGGATGATGGCAGTTCACCCACAGCAACTCCCCCGCACGCACTTCAAAGGTCTTACCTCGCAAGCGCGCCCAGCCCCTTCCAGATGTGCAAAAGATGAGTTCATGCCCTGGATAATAATCGCGCTCAATGCGATGCTCAGGACCTGCCTGCAACCGCCCTGCCCGGACAACCGTCAGGAATACATCGCGCAGCGGCTCGGCAGGAACGCCGTGCAGGGAAATGAGGAAGCAGCTGGTCTTAGGCATGATCGCATCCTACATGCACCCTTCGCAGGTTGTCACGATTTCTTTGCAGGCAGCATCCACTTGGGCGGGCACTCCGCCTTCACCAGCACATCACGAAGGAGCACGGGGCGGCCATTCTTTCGGGCGCTCTCATCCGCCGCTTCCATGAAGGCGTAGATCTCCAGCGTTTGCTTGGCCGTGACCGGTGGCGTGCGTGATTGGAAGAACTTAACGATTTCGCGCACGAGCGGGGTGTAGTCGCCGCCTTCCGTGGTCTGACCCACCACCTTGTCCGAGCCAAAGAGGGTGACCTGATACGCCGCTGGCCAGGTGTGCATGGCATACAACGAACCCACGCGACCATCCTCCCACTTGCCAGTGATCACCGAGGCACCGGTCGTCGCGGTATTGACAACACTCGCACAGCCGGGGCCGAGCACGGTGAACAGCGCCTCAGTCGGATGGATGCCATAGAAGAAGAGGGAGGGATGATGCTCCATCTTTGGCGCGGGGCCGGACGAAATCGCACCACTGGGGTCAGTGACTCCTGACGTGGCAACGGCGAGCACCGAAGGATTCCAACGCAGCGCCGAGGCACTAAAGACGGGCGTTGCCGCAGCCTCGGCCTGCATGTAAATGCCCACCGCATCCTTCAAGGAGGCGGCCACGGGCTTGTCGAGAAACACCGGCTTTTTCGCGGCCACGATGTCCTTCATCTGCCGCACATGCGCGCGGCCATCCAGGCTGAGCACCATCACCGCGTCCACAGCAGCGAGCAGTTCCTTCACGTCGGCCACGATACGCACGCCATACTTGTCACGCACTGCGCTGGTAAAGCCCTGCACGCGATCAATGGAAGCAGCAATGTCTGGACTCGCCGCAGGCAAGGCAGCCACGACCCGCGCACCGGGCACGAAATTGGTGCTTGCCGGATCATTGAGCCGTTGGGTAAACTCAAC
>CAXNNN010000228.1:0-6152 GCA_964203095.1 Verrucomicrobiaceae bacterium
CCCTTCGACGGCATCGTGGTGGAAGGCGACTTGCGCGAGCGGCTCTCCGCCCCCGTGCAGTCGGGCGAGCCGCTGCTGAAAATGGTGCAACTGAGTAACCTGTCTGGCCAGCTTCAAGTCGATGAGCGCGACATTGGCTACCTGAAGGAAGGCCTAGAGGGTGAGGTCGTCTTCGCCAGCCGCCCCGGCGAGCGCTTCCAGGTGGTGGTGGACAAGCTGGAGCCCGTTGCCGAGGTGCGGCAGGAGGGCAATGTCTTCCTGCTGCGCGTGAAGATCACCGACGCCCCGCAGGACTGGTGGCGTCCCGGCATGAGCGGCGTGTGTAAGCTAACCATCGGCCCCCGCAGTGTGCTCTGGGTGCTGACGCACCGCACGATTGAAACGTTGCGGCTGTGGCTTTGGTGGTAGCAGAACTGTTATGAGCACCGCCTTGCCTATCTTTGATGAATCCTGGCACCGGGTCAGCCCGCGCCGTCTGCGGCTGCGACCCGGTGTGGAGGCCCATGCGCAGCGCTTCCGTGGGCAGCGCTGGTATGTGCTGCAAGACCGGCTCAGCGGGAAGTTTTACCGCGTGCGCCCGGTGGCTTACCTTTTCGTCTGCGAGCTGGAGCGCAGCATGTCGGTGGGCGAGGCCTGGGATCGCTGTTTGGAGGCGTATGCGGATCAAGCGCCGGGCCAGGGGGAGATCGTGCATTTGCTCAGCCAACTGCATCGCGCGGGTTTGCTGTGCGGGGAGTTGGAAGGCGATGCCGAAGGGCTTTCGGAGGTCTTCGCCAAGGAGCGGCGGCAGGAGGCGATGCAGCGCTGGTCCAGCGTGCTGTTCTTCAAGCTGCCGCTGTGGAGTCCGGATGCGTTCCTGCGTGCGACGTCGTGGGTAGGGACCTGTGTTTTCTCACGCTGGGGGCTGCTTTTCTGGGCGGCGCTGCTGATCTGGGGCGGCGCTGAGGTAGTGACGAACTGGCAGGCCTTTCGCGCGGACAGTGCGGGCCTGCTAGGCGCGGCGAATCTGCCGTGGATGTATGCGGTGATGGTGGTGATCAAGGTGGTGCACGAGCTGGGCCACGGCTATGCCTGCCGCCGCTTGGGCGGGGAGGTGCCGGAGATGGGCGTCATGCTGCTGCTGTTTAATCCCCTCCCATACGTGGATGCGTCAGCGAGCACGGCCTTTCGCAGCAAGTGGCACCGCATTCTAGTCGGTGGCGCGGGGATGCTGGTGGAGACGGCGCTGGCTGGCCTGGCAGCCATTGTGTGGGCGAACACAGGCGCGGGCACGCTGCACAGCCTAGCTTACAATGCGGTGATCGCGGCCTCCGTGGTGACCATCCTGTTCAATGCGAACCCACTGCTGCGCTACGATGGCTATCACATGCTATCGGACTGGCTAGAGCTGCCGAATCTGCAAGCGCGCGCGGGAAAGATGATGCTGTTCCTGATGGAGCGGTATGTCTTTGGCCTGAAGACTGCGCGCTCACCGGTGGACAGCACGACCGAGGCGGGGTGGCTTGCGGTGTATTGGGTGACGTCCTGGGTTTACCGGCTGCTGATGACCTTCGGCATTCTGCTGCTGGTGTCGCAGGAATATCTGTTTTTTGGCGTGCTGCTGGCGATTGGCTTTGGCTTCATGTGGCTGGTGCTGCCGCTGTTCAAAGCAGTCAAATACCTCACCAGCAGCCCCAAGCTGGAGCGCTGCCGTCTGCGTGCTTGCGGGGTGAGCGCGGGCATGCTCTCGCTGGTCGTGGCCTTCCTCTGGCTGGTGCCCATGCCGTATCATTTCCGTGCAGATGGGGTGGTGCGTGCGGAGCCTTTTGCCCGTGTGTATGCGGGGGTGGATGGCGGGCTCGCAGAGCTGCTGGTGCCCTCGGGATCACAGGTAAAACAAGGGGTGCCTTTGGCTCGGCTGGAGAACCCGGAGCTGGCGCACATGCTCACCCTGCTGGATGCGGAGCTGGCCCTGGCCGAGGCGCAACGGCGCTTGGCACTAGAGTCTGACCCGGCGCAGTATGAGGCGATGCGGGGCTACTTCCACGCGCTGGCCGTGAGGCGTGAAAAGCTGAAGGCGGACGTGGTGGCGCTGACCGTGCTGGCCCCCTGCGATGGCCTGTGGCTGGCCCCGGATGCGCGTCAACGCCTGGGCACGGTGATGCCGCGCGGTCTGGAGCTAGGCGTGGTGCAGAGCACGGCGGCCTTTGTGCTCTCCGCCGTGGTCAAGCAGGAGGACGTGGCTCGGCTGTTCACACCGGCGCAGGTGCGCGGCACCGAAGCGCGTGTGCGTGGGCAGGAAGGCCACACGCTCGCCGTCACCAGCTTTTCCGCCATCCCGGCGGAGCGCGAGGCGCTGCCCTCGGCCGCCCTCGGCATCCTGGGAGGCGGCACGGTGGCAGTGGACACGCGTGAAGCTAATGCAGGCCGCAAGCTGCCCGGCCCCGGCCTAGTCGAGGCCGAAGGTGCCAAGGCCACACGCACCACGGAGCCGGTCTTCGAGATCCGCGCCCAGCTACAGAATGATCCGGCCGTGAGCTTGTTGCACGGTCAGCGCGCCGTGGCCCGCATGACGCTGGAGCCCACCCCGCTCGGTGAGCAATGGTGGCGCAGGCTGCGCCAAGCTTTCCAGCACACTTACAAGCTGTGACGCCCCTAAAACAATGTCCCCCACTGAACAACAGCGCCGCCTGGGCGAGCGCCCGGAACGCAAACCCCGGCGCGGGCTGGACGTTTGGGCGCATGGCCTAGTGGGTCGCTGCAAGCGCGGCCCGTGGACCCGACACCGTCTGGCCACCGTGGCGCAGTCTATCGACCGACGGCGGGCGGAGTTGGAAAAGCTGGCCGACCCGCAACTTAACGAACGCCTGATCGCCCTGCGCCAGGCTCGGCAGCGCCAGCCGGAGCGCTGGCAACCGTTGCTCGAAGAGGGGCTGGCCCTGCTGGCTGTGGCCGCGCATCGGGAGCTGGGGCTGCGGGCTTATGAAGTGCAGTTGATGGGTGCTGCTGCGCTGGTCGAGGGCTATTTTACCGAGGTGGACACGGGCGAGGGCAAGACCCTAGCTATTGGTTTGGCCGCTGCCTACTTGGCCTGGAGTGGGCTGCCCTGCCACGTCATCACGGCCAATGATTATCTGGCCGGGCGCGATGCGAAGCACCTGGGCCGCTATTATCTGCGCGTCGGTCTGACCGCCGGTGCTGTGATGACGGAGGATGACGAGTCGGCCCGGCACAGCGGCTACGCCGCCGGCGTGACATACACGACGGCCAAAGAGCTGGCCGCCGACTATTTGCGCGACCGCCTGCGCCTCGGGGACGATGCAACGGGCGCATCCTCTCGCCAACTCCTGGGCGTGCTTTTGGAAATGCCTCCCCTCCCTGGCGTGGTCCAGCGTGGCCTGCACAGCGCGCTGATTGACGAGGCTGATCATGCCCTCATCGACGAGGCCGTGACCCCGCTCATCATTAGCCGCACACTGGACGCAGGCGAACTGTCGGTGGCTTCCCAGGCGGCCTGGGAACTTGTGCGCGATCTGAATAAAGGAGTGCATTACCGTGCTGACTCGGCCGCCCGGCTGATCGAGATGTTGCCCGCAGGCATCGAGCAGACGAACCTCGCTCTGGCTTTGCCTCGCACCGGCTTGTGGGCCAGCGACCGTCGCCGTCAGGAGTTGGTTCGCTTGGGCCTGGAGGCTCGGGAGTTCTTCCTGCGTGACGAGCACTACGTCATTGATGACGGCAAAGTGGTTATCGTAGACGCCGCCACGGGCCGCCCTATGCCGCTGCGCACTTGGCGACAAGGCCTGCATCAAATCATTGAGGCCAAGGAGGGCCTGGAGGTCAGTGGCCCCTCCGAAACGCTCGCCCGCATTTCTTTTCAGGCCTTCTTCCGCAAGTATTCACGCCTCGCCGGAGCTTCCGGCACGCTGCGTGAGGCGGCGGCGGAGATTTGGCACACTTACGACGCGCCTTTCGTCGCCATCCCTCGCCACCTGCCCTGCCAGCGCCGTCATCAAGGCAGCCGTTTCTTTGTCGATGAAGACCTTCGCGACCAGGCGCTGGTGCATGAGTTGAAAACCCGGCACGCGCGCGGTCAGCCCCTGCTCATCGGTACCCGCACGGTGGACAGTAGCGAGGCCGTGGCCCGCTTGGTCCGCCATCACGGTCTGCCCGGCAGTCAGGTGCTCAATGCCCTGCGGCATCGCGAGGAGGCGGTCATGGTCGCCCATGCCGGGCACCGAGGGCAGATCACCATCGCCACCAGTATGGCCGGGCGCGGCACGGACATTCGACTGGAGGAAGGGGTGGCCACCCTGGGCGGCTTGCAAGTGGTGGCCATTGAGGCCAATGACAGCGCTCGTGTGGATCGGCAGCTCTTTGGACGTTCCGCGCGCCAAGGCGACCCTGGTGGCGTGATTGCTTTTTACTCGACTGAGGATGCTGTGCTACGGCGCTTCATCCCACACCCCATCCTGCAAGCTTGGCAGCGCAGCACCCGCTTGCTTCCCGATGCGTTGAACAATGCGGTGGGCCGCCGTCTGCTCGCCTGGGCACAACGCCGTGCTCAGTGGCAGGCAGCCCGCCAACGACGTGGCGTGATGCTGGGTGAGGAAGAGATCCGGCGTTCGCTTGGCTTCACCGTTGGACGGGGAGCGGTCACAACCACGGCTCTTTTGCCCCGCTGAAAGTGTGGTGAGCTGTGTGCCGCACTTCGGCGGGTTCGCCAATCTTAAGGTGCGTACATGGCACATGCTTTCGGCGCTGTCAGGTGTTGATCTGAAGGGCTGATGACTTTGGTAACAGGGGACAGAATGAGAACCTTCCGAACCGTGGGCGGAGGGCTATACGGAAACCATTCAACGACGGGCAGAACAGAGCTTCCTCACGCCCGAGGTAAAATGGAAGCTGTTATGATAAAGCGATCACTGATATGAGATTAGTGATAAAAAGGTAGTAACAAAAAATAATAAAGCTTTGTAAAAAAGATGTTTTGACCGAAGTTGTTGTTTACTACAATAAAGTCATCCTTTAAAGCTAAGTGCTTCTTCATAGAAGCAAAAATAAACATACCTCTTAAATATCAAGAAAGATCGAATTAAAGGTTAATTATTTCAGATATCTAGGTAAAGATATTTATATGTATCAATAAACTAAGGCAGCTGTGGGAATCAGGCGATTAAAAAAGCTAATAAAAACATCAAATTCTTTTGTTCATTTAAACAGAAGTAATGAATGTAAACGTGGTTACTAAAACGAATATTGTATAATAAATGGATGCTAAACAAAGAAATGATCCATTAATGAGAATTGAATATAGCGTTTTATAATAAATGAGAATAAAATATACCCCTGTTTTTTATTTACCTTTTATTACTAACTGATTGTATTATGTAGCTCAATCATGAGCTCAAGCACAACCAACCTGAAAAAGTTTTTTTTATTTGACGGCCTCCATTTTCCTCTCGATGAGATTAATGAATGTGTAAAACTGCAACTGTCGCAGAATTTACATTTTTTGTGTAGCCACTCTGAATGCTCTCCCAGCTATTCCAGCGTAAAAGTCGCGATGCTTCTGCCTCACACGCAGCAGCACATGACTTATTTTTGGTAGAGGCGCTAGAGGCTCGGTTGCTGCTTTCTGGTGCGCCAATGGACATGCCGCAGGCGCAAGCCAATTTGGCAGCGAAGCCCGTGATGACACCTGGCAGCGATCATGTGGTCCAGGCACCCGCCAGTACTGGCGTGCAGCAATCGGCTGCCCCGGCTGGACCTGGGGCGATCAGTTTGCAAAACAGCTTTGGTGCCACACAATCCCTGCCAGCCATCTCCGCCCCAGCGGCGCAGGTTGCCACTGGCTTGGTTTCGGCGCCTGGTTCAGGCGCAACAGGTGGGGTCAATCTGAACCCGAATTTGGACGGCAGCAGCAACACCTCCGGAAGCGGTTCTGCCGTGACGAACGACACGCGAATGACTCACGCTGAAGAGTCCGTCGGTGCAGACGCCGACAACTCGGGCGGCACCTCCACGCCTTCGGTTGATCTTGCTACTGAGCCAGATTTCGTCGGCGATGCTCCCTCCATGGCCAGCGAGTTAGTGACGACGCTGCGCGCTGCCAATGGACCTCCCGCCGCTGCAACCTTCTCCGCTGATGTTACAAACAAACTCACCTCCTC
>CAXNNN010000229.1:0-6122 GCA_964203095.1 Verrucomicrobiaceae bacterium
GGCAGCAATGTGCGCACGGGCTGCGCGGTGGAGAATGGTGAGGAAGCCGTGCTGGGCACCGTGATGATGCTGGTAGGTGAGAACAGTCGCATCATCAGCAAGCGTGTGGAGGCGAAGCTTGATGAGTTGCAAAAGAAGCTGCCCGCCTCGCTAGAGATTCGCATTCAGTATGCGCGCAGCGAGGTGGTGGACCGCACGATTGCAACGGTGGAGCACAATCTTTTCGAGGGCGCGATCCTGGTCGTGGCTGTGTTGCTGTTCTTGCTGGGTAACTGGCGTGCTGCCTTGATCGTGGCTTTGGCCATTCCTCTGTCGTTCTTGTTCGCCCTGATTGGCATGACCTTCGGTGGTGTGTCGGGGAACCTCATGTCGCTGGGTGCGGTGGACTTCGGTCTGATCATCGACGGCGCGGTCGTGATGGTGGAGAACATCGTGCGCGTGCTCGGCGAGAAGCAGCACGAGTTGGGTCGCAGGCTCACAGCGAAAGAACGTCTGGCAGCGGTGCATGAAGCGGGCGAGCAAGTGGGCAGCCCCATGTTCTTCGGCGTGCTGATCATCACGCTCGTGTATCTGCCGATCCTGGCGCTGACCGGGATCGAAGGGAAGATGTTCCACCCCATGGCCATCACGGTCATGCTCGCTCTGGGCGGTGCCTTGGTGCTATCGCTCACGCTGATGCCCGCTCTGTGCTCGCTGCTACTGACGGGCAACATCCGTGAGAAGGACAACCTCTTCATGCGCTTGGCCAAGTCGGCGTATGCGCCGTTGCTCGGCATCGCGTGGAAGACTCGCTGGGGTGTGGTCGGTGCGGTTAGTGCGCTGCTCGTCGGCACGGTCATGCTCTTCATGAGCCTGAGGCAAGAGTTCGTGCCCACGCTCAATGAAGGCTCGTGGACCGCCATGGTTTACCAGCCTGCGAACACCAGTCTGAAGACCTCGCTGGAGCGCTGCATCAAGACCCAGCAGTATCTCATCAACAAGGTGCCCGAGGTCACGCGCACCTTTGCCCGTGTCGGCACGAGTGAGGTGGCCACGGACCCGATGTCGCCCGGCGAATACGATCTCTACGTCTTCTACAAGCCTCAGTCCGAGTGGCGTCAGGAGAATGGCAAGCCAGTGAACCGAGATCGCTTGGCGGAACTGATTCGCGAAGAACTGGCGAAGGAAGTGCCCGAGCAAGACTACGACTTCGCACAGCCGATTCAGATGCGTTTCAATGAGATGTTGGAAGGCTCGCGTGCCGATCTCGCCGTGCGGATCTTTGGTGATGACTACGACACCATGGAAAAGATCGGCGAGCAGGTGAAGTCGATCTTGGAAGGCCTGCCCGGCACGAACAATGCGGAGTTCGAAACACAGGGCCGAGTGCCCGTGTTGGAGATCCGTGTGGATCGTGCGGCGCTGCTGAAGTTCAATGTGAAAGCTTCGGAAGTGAACTCCGCGATCACCACCGCGATGGCGGGGCACACAGCAGGAACGTTGATCGAGCACAATCGCCGTCGCAGCATTGTGGTGCGTCTGCCCGAGAACCTGCGCAACAACCCGGAGGTCATGAAGGCGCTGCCCGTTCGCACGCAGGATGGCTCGTTGGTCAGTCTGGGCCGACTTGCTGAGTTTGTGGAAGTCCCGCAAGTCGATGCCATTGGGCGCGAGGATGGGAATCGTCGTGTGGGTCTGAACGTGGACCTGGCCAGCGGTGTGGACTCCGAAGCCTACGTCAATGCTGCCCGTGCGAAGATCGCGGAGAGTATTCAAATGGCGGAAGGCTATCGCGTGGACTTCGGTGGGCAGTTCGAGCATTTGCAGGAAGCTCGCGCTCGGCTCATGATCGTGGTGCCACTGGCCTTGGTGCTGATCTTTGTGCTCATCCATGCCACCTTCAAGAGCGTCACGCAGACGCTGATCATCTACACCGGTATCCCCTTGGCGATCACGGGCGGCGTGCTGGCACTGTGGATGCGTGATTTGCCCTTCAGCATCAGCGCCGCCATTGGCTTCATCGCGCTCTGTGGGGTGGCTGTGCTCAATGGCGTGGTGCTGATCAGTTGCTTCAATCAGTTGCGCAATGAAGGCCGCAACGCCGAGGAAGCTGTGGCCGAGGGCAGCCTGCAACGTCTGCGCCCGGTGTTGATGACCGCCATGGTGGCCAGCCTCGGCTTCATCCCCATGGCCATCAGTGAGGGCGCAGGGGCCGAGGTGCAGCGGCCCTTGGCCACGGTGGTCATTGGCGGCATCGTCAGTAGCACCTTCCTCACGCTGTTCCTGCTGCCGGTGCTGTATCGCTGGCTCACGGAGGTGGCGGTGCGTGCCCCACGTCGTGCCAAGGCGATGCAGCCTGAGGGCGAGGTGGCGCTGGCCGGATTGGCAGCGGAATAATCATTGTCTGCCGGGCTTGAGCAAGATGGGGCGGTGGTGGAGTGTTATCCATCACCGCCTGATCATGTTTTCGTCGATCACCTTCCTTCACCCCGAGCGTCTCTGGATGGCGGGGCTGTGGCTGGCGGTCCTGCTGGTCGTCTTGCTCGTGGGGTATCGAAACGTGGCCCTGCGCGGCTGGCGGAAAGGGGCAGCGCTGGGGTGCAAGATCTTGCTGGCGCTGCTGCTGGCCCTGTGTGTGCTCGACCCCGTGCAACTGACGGAGACGGTCAAGCAAGGCGCGAACGAAGTCATTGTCCTGGTGGACAACAGCGCCAGCCTGAACATGGCCGAGAAGCCCGGCAGCCCGACGCGTGGCGAGACTGTGAAGTCGGCCCTGGCCCCAGATGGCAAGGCCTGGCCAGCGTGGATGGAGGAGTTGCGCAAAACCTTCCGTGTGCGCTTGCAGTCCGTGGATGAGCGCGTGCGCGCCATTGGCGATGCTTCGTCATTGGACTTCACGGGTGGTCAGAGCAGCCTTGCCTCCGCCGTGATGACGGCCCGCGACCGCCGTGCTTCCTCCGTGGCGGCGGTGGTGCTGATCAGTGATGGCAATGCGACCGATGCGGCGGCGTGGACAGCGGCGGCCAAGGATCAAGCCGCGCCCGTGTTCCCGGTGCAAGTCGGCGAGGCCGCGCCTGCCGTCGATCTGTCGCTGGCGGAGCTGAGTTCGCAGCAGACCACCTTTGAAGACTCGCCCGTGTCCATCACGGCCAAGGTCACGCAGTCAGGTTTTGAGGGCAAAGAAGTCGCGCTGTGCGTGCTGGATGCCGAGGGCAAGACCTTGATCACGGAGAAGCATCGCTTCGCTGCCGGATCGAAGAGCCACGTGTTTCGTCCACGTCTGGCCGTCGCCAAGCCGGGCGTTTCCTTTTTCCAGATTACCGCCATCGCGGCGGAGCACCTGCCCTTGCTCAAGCAGCCAGCCGAATGGCAGAAGGTCGCAGGCGAGGCCACGCTGGTGAACAACACGCGCACGCTCGCCGTGGATCGCGGTGCAGGGCCGTATCGCATTCTGTATGTCGGTGGGCGGCCGAACTGGGATCACAAGTTCCTGCGTCGGGCTATGGCACTCGATCCCGAGGTGCAGCTGCCCAGCATCATCCGACTGGCGCGGCGCGAGCCGAAGTTCGAGTTCAAGGCGCGCGATGGCGAGTCGAGCAATCCCTTGTTCCGGGGCTTCAGCGCGGATCAGCAATCCGAGGCCCAGCGCTACGATCAGCCCGTGCTCACGCGCCTCGGAACGAAGGACAAGGAGGAGCTGGTCGATGGCTTCCCGAAGACGCCAGAGCTGCTCATGAGCGAGTATCGCTCGATCATCCTGGATGACCTGGAGGCGGAGTTCTTCACGCAGGAGCAGATGAACTTGATCGAGCGTTTCGTCAGCAAGCGCGGCGGCAGCTTGCTCATGCTCGGCGGCATGGAGAGCTATCAGCCCGGCGGCTATGAGAACACACCCGTGGGTCGCATGTTGCCCGTGTATCTGGATAAGCAGGGGGCCACGTCGGCAGTGGAGGATGGCAAGTTCTCCCTCACCCGCGAAGGCTGGCTGGAGCCGTGGACACGACTGCGCACCGAACAAGGGGAAGACGAACAACGCCTCGCCGCCATGCCGGGCTTTTGGTCGGTGAATCAGAGCACCTCGATCAAACCCGGGGCCACCATCCTGGCCACGGTGACCGATGCTCAGCAGCGGCAGTTCCCCGCGCTGGTCATGCAGCGCTACGGCACGGGCCGTGTGCTGTCATTGATGGTGGGCGATGTCTGGCGCTGGGGCATGAAGGATGCCGAACAGCACGCCGACATGGACAAGTCATGGCGGCAGCTGCTGCGCTGGCTGGTCACCGACGTGCCGGACCGTATCGAGTTAAGCCACGAGCTGTCGCTGATCAGTGGTCAGCACATGGCCAAGCTGGCCGTGCGGGTGCATGACGCTGCCTTCCGTCCGCAAGACGATGCCAGCGTGCAGATTGAGGTGCAGGCACCGAATGAAAAACCCGTGACCGTGTTTGCCGAGCCTAGCGTGAAGGAACCCGGTCTCTTTGAAGCCGAGCACTACCCGCGCGCCACCGGTGGCTACCGCATGAAGGCCTTGGCCAAGGATTCAGAGGGCAAGGTCATTGGCGAGAAGACCACCGGCTTCGCCTTGAACCCGATGGCGGAAGAGACGGCCTCGCTGGCCCCGAACACTGCCTTCCTACAGCGACTCGCACAAGAGACGGGCGGCCAAGTGCTGGCCCTGAAGGATGCCGCGAAGCTGGTGGAACTGTTGCCGAAGTTGGAAGTGCCGCAGATGGACCGCCGCTCTCAGCCCCTGTGGCACAACGGCTGGTGGCTGCTCGCCATGGTGCTGCTGCTCGCGGGTGAGTGGACCCTTCGCCGAACGGGAGGAGAGGTATGAGAAGGTTCAAGGCTCTGATGATGGGGCTGTGGCTCATCGGTTGCTCATGCGTGATCGCCGCCGAGCGCCAGACGGAGGTCATCATCGTGCGTGGAGCTGATGGCACGGCGGAGTATGGGAAGCGGTTCGATGAGCAAGTGGCTGCTTGGCAGGAGGCTTGCACAAAGGGCCTGGTCCGTTGTGAGGTGTTAACCAAGCTGGAGGCCGTGCAGGCGCGCTGGGAGAAAGCAGCCTCGCAGCCTAATGGCACGATCTGGCTGGTCATGATCGGGCACGGCACCTTTGATGGACGCGAGGCGAAGTTCAATCTGGAGGGCCCCGACTTCTCCGCCGAGCAGCTGGCGGGCTGGCTCTCACCGATCAAGCGCGAGGTCATCGTGGTGAACACGGCCTCGGCCAGTGGCGCTTTCGTGAATCCCTTGTCCGGGCCGAAGCGAGTCATCGTCAGCGCGACGAAATCCGCTTCAGAGGTGTTCTACCCGCGCTTTGGCGAGTTCATGGCCCAGGCGATTGGCGGACTGCCGGAAGCTGACTTGGATCAGGATAAGCAGGTGTCCTTGTTGGAAGCCTTTCTCTATGCCGCCAAGCAAGCCGCGCAATTCTACGAGACGGAGCAACGCATCGCCACCGAGCACGCCTTGATCGAGGACAATGGCGATGGCGTGGGCACGCGGCCGGAGATGTTTGAGGCCGTGCGTGCCAAGGATGACCAGGCCGATGGCGCCCGCGCCTTGCAGCTCGCCCTGGTGCTCAATGAGCAGGAAATGAAACTCTCTGATGAAGTGCGGGCGAAGCGTGATGCGCTGGAGGCCCAAGTCCGCGCCCTGGCGGCGAAGAAAGCGCAGATGAAGGACGACGACTACTACCGCGAGCTGGAGGCGCTCTTTGTGCAGATCGCCCGGCTACGGCAGAACTGAAGCAAGGAGCGACGTCAGGGTGCCGTTGGGACCTTTACGTCACCTAGCGGCCAAACTGCGGAAGTAGTAATTTAGAATCGTTTGTGGCTTCGTGAGTGGGTCCTCGTGACTGGAATCTTCAAAACGCGGCCCCATGACTTCCCAAGGCAGCGGTAGGACGTCATTCCCGTGTAGCGGTAGATCATATTAAATAATACCATAACCGAAAGGCTGATGGCTTCGTCGAGTTCTTGGGGTGTGCGTGCTTCGCTGCTGCGCAGTGAAGCCTTGATCTTGCTCCACATTTTCTCAATCGCATTCAGGTCAGGCGAGTAAGCAGGGAGCAACCGCACTTCGGCTCCCACAGCTTGATCCAGGGCGACAACTTGAGGGCTCTTATGCACCGAAAG